>CAZSZQ010000054.1:0-19109 GCA_964610475.1 uncultured Desulfatiglans sp. | reverse complement strand
AGGCAAAGGAAGGGGTATTAAATATCGTCTTGTTCAGGTTGGCGATTTGAAGATAAGACTTGGATAAAGGGAAAAAGATAAATCAAATCTTTTTACCTATGTTATTTAAAAAAAGAAAAGAAATATTATCCTTTAGTATCTATTTCCGCTCCACAATCTTCACATCTGTATACATCAGTATTGATCGTTTTTTGCTCAACCTTCTCAAAATTTCTTCTTTTAACGCCGTCAGTCTCCCAGCATTCAGGGCAGAAGTCGGTATCCAGCTCTTCCATGTTAATGGTCAGATGGCAATGGGTGCATCGAACCTTGTTTTTATTTTCTTTTATAAGGATAAGATTCTTATGTCTGCATGGACCAGTCATTTATACAATTAACCTTTTCTATTTATAAATACTGTGGGGCGTAAACCCGGGACGGACTGGTTTTGACAAAAACGCCCCGTAGCCGGTAACAACAGCAGAAAAGGTATAATGAATTACTGCATTTCCACTTTTTTTACAGAAGAGGCTACAACATATACACGTTGGTTATTCCCGCTAAGGTCAGCAGGTGTCATGAAAAAACCCTTGCGGTCAGGTGAATAGCCGAGTACAAAACCGACTATATTCTCACCATCATTAAAATTCACATTGACCTTTTTCCCTCCCCCGGGAATAATATCACCGTATTCATATTTGTAGTCTTTATTTCCATCAAGGTTTTTGACAAAAAAGATTGCCTTGGCATCTTCAACACGGATCTCTTCAATCTTGCTTTCTGTGTTATTCAGATGAAAAGTTGCTTTGTTAGGCATGAAATCATTTGTATTTCCCTTTTTTAGATTTCCATCCTTGCATTTTATAACAATCTGATTGACAGGCATGTCCAACTCCTTTTTTATTTAATGGCAAGGCCCGAAAAAACAAAACAGCTCTTGAGTTTTTACCGATTCCTTGTTCTTTGTATCATTTTTCATCATGAACCATTGTTATTTCATTAGCCCAGTCTATTGAATCCTGAAATGCCTTCCTGATTCTGGCAGGATCGAGGCCCAGTTTTCTGATCATGTTATTTACATCATCCCATACGGTTTCCTCCATACGCATTGCAAGCTGCAGCAGGGGAAGATATTCATTGTTCGGGTCAAGGCATAGAGCAGATTTGAGTTTGTCATCAAGGGGAAGGTATTTCACAATCTCCTTCATTTCCATACCCAGCATGGTATCGAGCAGTGAAAAGGTACCAAGTAAAAAAAGGCTGTCAGGATCAAATCCCCAGAAATCATGTTCCCTCGTTACTATCTCGAGAAATTTGCCCCTCTGGGCAGAAAGAAACATAAGCTCAGGGGCATTGGGACTCTTATTCATGTCAGATAAAATCACAACCCTTAACCATGTCTTCATCTGTTTCCAGCCCAGAAGGGTGATAGCCTTATGAATAGACTGTATCTTCTGGGAGAAGCCGAAGGCAGCCGAGTTAAGGTACGAAAGCAGGCGAAAACTGATTGATACATCCGATTGTATTATTTTTGCCAGGTTGTCAAAATCAGGGTCATCCTGTTCAATGGTTTTTAAGAGATTGAACCGGGAAATTTCATTTGACGATATTTTTTTCACTGACAGTTTTTCAGGAATCTTGAAAAACGGCCCGTGAAACAGAGAACAACCCAGTTCAAGGCACATATCAAACCGGGCGCTGTTTTTTATTGATTCCGCAAGTATCATAGAACCGTGTTTATTACCCATATTAACCAGAAACCCGAGTTCATCTCTTTTGATTTCTGCAGTATCAACGCAAAGTACATCAGTTTCCTTATATAATGTCTCAAATTCCGGGCTGCCGGTAATATCTCCGATAGCAATAAGGTAACCGTCTGTTTTCAATTTAAGCAGTGAATCAACAACATTTCGATTTGACAGGAGGTTCTCGGGGACCTTTACCATTGTAAGTACCGGAGGAAGAGCATAGGGAGAATCATCAAGAATATTTTTCTCATTAAAATTGACAATGATCTTTTTACCCCTGTCAAGAACCTGTTGAATGGCAATATAATTGCTTGATGCAACATTGACAGCCACATTCTCTTCCGCCGTGATCGAGGTCCCGATCTCTCCGGCATTACTCACACAAATGAGTTCATAACCCCAAAGATCTTTTTTTTTGTTAAATACCGGCTGCCTCGCTATGGATACATATACAGAATCCCTGCTGATCTTTTTTTTATCTTCCATAAGCCCTCAAAAAACCACCCTTTGCCCTGATAATGGATCTATACTGTTCATAGCTGTTCTGTCCCGGATTTTATATCCCAGATATCCCGCGCATACTCCAGAACAGCCCTGTCACTTGAAAATTTCCCCATATTGGCTGTGTTCAGGATAGACCTTCTTACCCACTCCTTCCTGTCAATAAAAACCCTGCTAACCTCTTCCTGTGTTTTTACGTAGTCATGGTAATCCGCGAGTAACATGTAATAGTCACCTTTATCCAGAAGAGATGCCGTTATGGGTCTGAAAAGCCCCGGTTCTTCCGGAGAGAAAAAGCCGGAGCCGATCATATCAATAACACGTTTTAATTCCGGATCGTTATTATAATAATGATATGGGTTATACCCCCTTGCTCTGAGGGATACCACCTCATCCGCTTTTAACCCAAAAATAAAAATATTATCTTTTCCGACTTCTTCCATGATTTCTACGTTCGCGCCGTCAAGTGTGCCGATTGTTAAAGCGCCGTTAAGAGAGAGCTTCATGTTCCCTGTGCCTGATGCCTCCATGCCTGCGGTTGAAATCTGTTCTGAAAGATCTGCCGCAGGTATTATCTTTTCAGCCTGGGAAATACAGTAATTTGGAAGAAAGAGCACCTTTAAGAGACCCATAACATCCGGGTCGCTATTTACTGTATCGGCAACGGAATTGATCAGTTTTATGATGAGTTTTGCCTGAACATAGGCCGGGGCTGCCTTTCCGGCAAAAAGAACCGTCCGGGGGACATGTCCGGCAGAAGGGTCTGCCTTGATACGGTTATACAGTGTAACAACATGCAGCAGATTAAGCAGCTGTCTCTTATATTCATGCATCCTTTTAACATGTACGTCAAACAATGTCTGAGGATTTACTCCAAACCCGATTTTCCTTAAGATATAGCGCGCAAGACGTTTTTTGTTCTCAAGTTTTGTATTGCTCCATTTTGTCCTGAATTCAGCATCATCTGCAAATGGGATCAGGTTTTTAAGCTGTGAAAGATCACGTATCCATCCGTCACCGATGACAGACGAAATAAGTCTTGAAAGCAGAGGGTTTGCCTGGTAGAGCCACCTGCGGGGAGTAATCCCATTGGTTATATTCTTTATCTTCCCGGGATAAATCCGTTCAAAATCTTTGAACAGACCCTCCCTTAAAATCCGTGAATGAAGCGCTGCAACCCCGTTTACAGAATGGCTGCCAACAATGGCCAGATGGGACATACGTACAGACCGCACACCTTTTTCATTGATAAGAGAGACACGTGAAAGCATTCCGTTATCTCCTTTAAAACTGTTACTGACTTTTTGAAGAAACCGGTGATTAATCTCATATATTATCTGGAGATGACGCGGAAGTACTCTGCCTATAAGATCCACAGGCCATGTCTCAAGGGCCTCCGGAAGCACTGTATGATTTGTATAGGCAAATGTTTTTTCACAGATAGACCATGCGGTTTCCCACTCCAGATATTCTTCATCCATTAAAAGTCGCATGAGTTCAGGGATTGCAATGGATGGATGCGTGTCATTAAGCTGAATGGCTACATAATCAGGGAAGTTATCAAAGGCCTGATTTTGTTTTTTGTATCTTCTGATAATATCCTTGAGTGTTGCAGCAACAAAAAAATACTGCTGTTTAAGCCTTAGTTCCTTGCCGTGCTCGGCTTCGTCGCTTGGATACAGGACCTTTGAGATATTTTCACTATTGACCTTTGCTTCAACAGCGCCTATATAGTCCCCCTGGTTGAAATGCTCCAGATTGAATTCCCTGCTTGACTGGGCGGACCACAGCCGCATGTTTGTTACATAATCATTGCCATAACCAGGGATAAGAATATCACAGGCCATGGCCATGACAACATCACCATCAACCCACCTCATGCGCCGGTTCCCATTATCGTCTTCATATGCTTCTGACCGTCCGTAGAACATTACTTTTTCCAGGTGATTATGCCGCCGGATCTCACATGCACTCGCACGGCGGGACCAGTTGTCACACTGTTCACGTTGATACCCGTTAACAAGCGTCTGATGAAAAATACCGTAGTCATATCGAATACCATAGCCGTAACACGGTATACCCAATGTAGCTACGGAATCCATATAACATGATGCAAGCCTTCCCAGTCCTCCGTTTCCAAGCCCTGTATCCCATTCCTCTTCCTCCAGATCTTCAAGGTTAAACCCCATCTCGTTTACAGCCTCGGAAACCTCCTCTTCCATTCTCAGATTTGTAAGATAGTTCATCAGAAAACGACCGGGAAGAAACTCCATTGAAAGATAATACACCCTCTTTGCGAATGTATCATAACAGGCCCGCTGGGTCTTTATCCAACGTTCTAACAATCTTTCACGAACGCTGTAGCTTAAACCCATAAAGCAGGAGTAATTATCCGGCTTTGAAGGGTCATTACCCAGGGTTGACTGAATATTACGGTAAATATCATCTCTTAAATTGCTTTTTTCGGATTGTGAGGGTGCAGACATGATCTTTTTATTCTTGTCCTTTGCAGCCATAAACGTGTCCTCATGATAATTTTAAGAAAACGATGCAAGTAATATTTATTTAGAGAAGCCGGATGTTTTTATAAAAGATCAATATAAAAGAAAGTATATAAAAATATTCAGAGAATGACAATATGAACCTGATATTTGTCAGCATAAAAAAGGGGGCGTTTCCAAAGCAGGAACCACACCCCTCTTAAAAGTATGCCCGTAAAAATAGTTTTATTATGCTTTTATCTTTAAAGCATTAACACTTTTCATACAAACCGATAGCTATTATTTATTCGTTTTTCTGGGCCTTTTTATCTTTCTTTTCTTTACGTTTTTCTTTTAAGGATTTTTCAGCCTTTTTTTTACCCTCTTTCTTGGTATCTCTTGCCTTTGACATAAAAACCTCCCTTTATATTAAGGTTGATTAAAGCCCGCCTTTTCAGGCAGACAAAAAAACGCCAATGGAAAACATTTTTTAACTAAAACATGCTTATTATTCAATAAAATAATGTCATTATTTACTATAATTGATACGTGATTGTTTATATAGCTCCTCCCTGAAGGCAGGCGTCATAAATTTTGAACCCATAAAATTAAAATATGAGGGTTTTTCAGGCCTGCAGAATCTATTTGCATAATCCCTGGCCCTGGTCCTCTGTTCCTCTTCCGGTGTTTTTTCAATATCAAAACTATCAGGGAAAATACCGATCAGGATTTTATCACCATACAGTTCATATATCTTATGTGTATCATTCATCTCCTGGCCGCCCCATGCATCCCAGCCTGCAGCTATCATATTGGGGACCTGTTTTATCAACTGACCGCAACTGTGCAGCTCTGCGAATTTACCTTTTGAATGGATAAAATCTGTGACCTTTTTCATGGCAGGAACAATCAATTCCGCGGCAGTTGCAGGTGAAAAGAAGGTCTCCTTTTGTGAACCCCAGTCATCATGAATAAAGAACCCGTCAATATGTGTGTAATAGGTCAGGTACTTATCAAATATCCTGATATAGAGATCGGAAAGTTTATTAAAAAGCTCCCTGACTGCCTCTTTCTGATCTTCGTCTATCATTGCCATGACAGCGCCCTCAAAATCCATGAAGGATATAAGCCTTTCATACCATCCGGTCTGGAACCATACTATATTAAAATTTTCTTCTGTCAGATATGAACCATTATTGGCCCTGGCGCTCTCTTTCCAGCCCCAGGTATCTATATCGGGCCAGACAAGTTTGTCATACCACTCGTTTGCATCCTCCATAAAAGGCTTTCCCGGCCGGACCATTGAACCTCCGGCGACAGGGATAAACTCCCACTCAATGCCGAACATATCCTTTCCGCCGCCCTCTTTAAGCATATCAAAGGGTTGGGCTTCAAGCACAAAGGCGCGGGCAACATTATCGGGGAGAATTCTGGGGGTAAAAATGCGGTTATCAAGTCCTGTCACCTGCCAGACCGGTCTCCTTTTTGTCATGGCAATGTAGGCATCTCTTGTTGAAACCGGGTAATTAAATACCTTCATTACAGGAGAAAAGGGGGTAGCCGGTATTTCTCCCACGACTTTCATTTCTTTGGGATCGAATTTTGGTATTGTCATTATTTTAACCACTCCTTGAGTATTAATTATTATTGATCTGCGAATAATTTATATATGAAAAGTCTGAAAAATCAAACAGGATTTACCTATATAACAAAACCTTTCTTTTTTTTATTTATTTTTTGAACAATTGATTCTGCAGTCTCTTCCTGTGTCATTGAATTGCAGTCAATCTGGATTTCTGCATATTTTTCATAGAGAGGCTGACGTTCAAGATAAAGATCTCTGAATGACTGGCCTTTAGCCTTTGCAATACCTCTCTGACTAAAATTGCTGACCCTGTGTTCAATAATATCAAAGTCTGCCCTTAGAAATATTACTGTTGAAATCCGGACAAGATGCTCCATAGCCCTGCTGCTGTAAATTGCGCTTCCGCCTGTGGCTATAACATATTTTTCCGGGCATATTTTCAGGATTTCCTCCTCTTCAACCTTTCGCAGATAGATATGCCCATTCCTGTCAACAATCTCCTGTAAAGATCTCCTGAGGTTAAGATGGATTAAAAGATCCGTATCCAAAAAGCCAAAGGAAAGCAGTTTTGCGAGGATTACACCGGTAGTACTCTTGCCTGCTCCAGGCATTCCAATAAGCGTTATATTAATTTTAGCTTCCGGGATCATTCACATGCCCCTGTTTTCGTTCAGCCAACAACATGATCTTTTTATTCTATGTATTTTATTTTTTTAATTTTTGAAATTATATTTTTCAAAAAAATTTTTTTTGACCATTTTTTATTGTATCGTGCACAAATTTTTGTGCAAATCCCGGAATATTTTTTTTGGCTGGCAGAACTAAAAAAAATCCACGAACCTTTTAAATGTAACTACCTATAGCTACAAAATTTTTTGCTGATAATTTACAGGCATGCTTCAAACGGGGCTTTGGCCTCTTTTTTGCTTATATTTTTATGTATATAACCATAGCAGAGAGGAGAAAAATGGCGGAAAGTATTAATGAACATATCTATAACAAAAGAGATATTGAAAAGGCCTATGATATGGGTCTTGAAAACGCTATCATGATCCTTGAAAAATCCATAGGCCTGTCAGTGAGTGGCCAGATCAGGATGCTTAACCTGTTAAAAAAAATGCGGAATGAAAACAGAATAAAGCCATTCCATTCAAGGATTCCAGGCCTTTAAGGTTTCTTATATAAAGGACCTCTGACGCCGGTTCTTCCAGGTAATCACCTTTTACCGGATGATCGGGCTTCTCTGTATATCTTACGGATCGCCGGCATCCATACAGGTTTACTGAAACCCGGAGATATTACATTGCACTGCCCTGACCCATTTCATCAGGACTCACATAAGGGGTGTGCTATACAATATCCATTCGTCCTTTTATGCCCTTTCCCGGTTTTTATTTATTGAAATATATAAATAAAATTTATATTACCACCTATATTCCAATAAAAAAGGGGCTATGGGCTTCTATGAATAAAATTAAGAAGTATATTATTACAGGCGGGCCATATTCAGGTAAATCAAGTGTGGTAAGGCTGTTTGAAAGGCGGGGCATGCAGGTTTTACATGAGACGGCGAGGCTTCTCATCCTGGAAGATCAGGAAAGAAAAAAGATTGACCCGTCATATAGCTACCTGTATCCATGGGAAGACCAGACCATATTCTGCCGCCGCTGCCATGAAAGACAGGTCGAGAGGGAAAAACATTTAACCGGAGACATGGTGATTCTTGACAGGTCTATAATAGATAACCTTGCCTATGCAACAGTGGCAGGGATAGCCCTTGACCCAAAAATCTATAAAGATATTGCTGATGCCGGCTATGAAAAGAGGGTCTTTTTCTTTGAAAAGCTTAAAGGTTACAACATCGACGAACAGAGAAAAGACAGTGTAGAACAGGTAAATGAGGTTCATAAAGAGATATACAGGGTCTATAACACCCTTGGATTTGAAATTATCCCCATACCTCATTTCTCTGATAATGAAGAGATAAATATCATAAAACGGGCGGAAACAGTGCTTATGAATATCCCATTTTTTAAAAAACCAATTGAATAAGGAGTATGGAATGTCGGTTAATAACAGGCTGACCCAATTTTCAGGCTCAACAAAATATGTCCTGGATGATGAACTTGCGGGCATTGTTAATATAACAATGGCCCTTGAAATGCCTTTACTGTTAAAAGGAGAGCCCGGCACAGGTAAAACTATGCTTGCCCATGCCATATCAGAATCGCTTGGCATGAGACTCATTGTGCTCAATGTGAAATCAAGCATGAAACTGGTTGACGCACTTTATCAGTATGACACCCTGACCCGCCTTAATGACAGCAGGTTTGGCGATTCAAAAAGGGATGTGAGTAACATCGAGGAATACATAAAGATGGGTAAGATCGGCCAGGCCTTTACAGCGGATGAAAAGGTTGTTTTACTCATAGATGAAATAGACAAGGCAGATACAGATTTTCAGGATGATATGCTTGATGTGCTTGACCAGATGGAATTTGATATTATTGAGATAGATAAAACCATTAAAGCAAAGCACCGCCCTGTAATAATCATTACATCAAACGCCAAAAAAGACCTTTCCGACCCTTTTTTGGGCAGATGCAATTTCCACCACATAGCCTTTCCTGAACCTGAAATGATGGAGAAGATTATCCATGTCCATTTTCCGGATATAGACGGGGAGTTGATGGATAATGCAGTCACCTCGTTTTACCGGATGAGAGATATAAACGGAATAGAAAAAAAACCTGCAACAAGGGAACTTATCAACTGGATAAGGGCCCTGCGCTCTGATCCGGATTTCAGGACAAAGGATCTTGTTAAGGGGCAGATGCCGTATCTTGGCATTCTGTTCAAAAAGAGCCCGGATTATTCGCTGGCAAGGAATGTGATAGAGAGAAGAAGATAAAAAAACGCGGTTTTAGGTCTACGGTTTAAGGTTTTCGGGAAGACCGAATACCGCAGACCGTAAACCGTAGACCGATTTATCGAAGCCACAAGGATATAAATTTTAAGATAGCCAATTAATAAGAATTAAATCGGAGCACCACCCTTGTTCACCACCTTTTTCTATATGCTTAAAAATGCCGGGATCCCTGTTTCACCCACATCCTTTCTCAGGCTTCAAAAGGCGCTCAGCATGGGGCTGATAAACTCCCTTGATGATTTCTATACGGCAGCACGCACAATACTGGTCAAGAGCGAAAGATACTTTGACCTCTATGATCAGGTGTTTGCCCATTATTTTGAGGGTGCTGAACTGAAAGACCCGGATGAGACAATAATATCAGAGATGGCAAAGGCCCTGCTTACCGAATGGCTCAAGCACCCAAGGGAGATGGCCGATGCCCTTGGTGTTGATGAATCAAAGCTAAAAGATATGACACCTATAGAGCTGATCAAATATTTCATGGAGAGGCTTAAGGATCAGACCGGGGAACACCACGGCGGGAGCAAATGGATTGGTACAGGGGGCACCTCGCCTGTGGGCCATTCAGGTTATCATCCCGGCGGCATGAGGGTAGGCGGGGTCTCAAGAAACCGGTCAGCTGTAAAGGTAGCCATGGACAGGCGCTACAGGGACTATTCACAGGAAGGCCCGCTTACCCAGTCCCAGATAGGTGAGGCATTAAAAAGACTCAGGAACATGGTGCCTGTAGGCCCAAAGGATGAGATCAATATTGATGAGAGCATCTACCAGACCATGAAGAATGCAGGCGAGATCGAGATAGTATTTGAACGGAGTCTCAGGGACAGGCTCAAGATCATACTTGCCATAGATAATGGCGGCTGGTCTATGGAGCCATACATCCATATAGTTCAGACCCTGTTTTATTATTCAAGGGCACAGTTCAAGGATATAAGAACATACTTTTTTCATAACACTATCTATGATTATCTGTGGGAAGACCCTGCAAGGATGAGAAGACCATTTGCGTTAAACGACTTAACAAGGCTTGACCCTGAAACAAGGTTTATTATTGTCGGTGATGCAAGCATGGCACCTTATGAACTAATGACAACAGACGGCTCAATACATCTTGAAGAACGCACAAGTCTGCCTAGTGTAAGAAGGCTTGAGTTCATAGCAGAGACATTCCCGCATAGCGTGTGGCTTAACCCCAAGCTTGAAGGAGAGTGGCAATATACCCGCACCATCAGCATGATAAGGGGGATATTCCCCATGTTTGAACTCACTCTGGATGGACTTGAAAAGGCTGTAAATTATATGATGCGTAAGAGCTGATCCCTATATTTATCTTGCCCATTAGATTGTTTGTTTTATAAAGAAGAAATATCCTAAAAGAAAAATATTGACTATGAATAATTTCAGTATATATTGCCAGAAAAATTACAAGCATTACTTTTTTAATATTTCCCAACCAGATTTCATAAGTAAAAAATTTGGCATGTTCTGAATGAACATGTCATGTCTTGAGACAATATTATTTTACTGGCTATCTTTATCGGAGCACATATGAAAAAAACCCTTCTGTTTTTCATGCTTTTCTATCTATTTTTCTGCTGCAATACCTATTCAGATGATTTCTTATCTGATAGCGGCATATCTGAATTATTTCCAGAGCCGCCGGTAATATCAGAAAAACCGGTGAAATTTGAACCTGACCCTGACGACCCTGACAGAGACGGCCTTTCAAATGAAGAAGAAGAGAAATGCGGAACAGACCCCTATGACCCGGATACTGATAATGATGGGTTTACCGACCTATGGGAGGTTACAAATGGAACAGACCCGACTGCTCCCGGTACTTTTGGCTACCTTGAGGTTATTGACCTGAAAACAGGTAATGAGCCTGTTCCTGCCTCAGATGAAAATAGTGATAAAACTGATGAGGATAATTTATTTCTGCCCGGATACTACGATGATACAAAACCGGGTGATCCTGATGAGTATAAGAAATATGTTCCTCCTGAGCCTTGGGTAGAAAATGATTTTCCTCCCTACCCCTGGAATGATGTAACTGTCCTGCCTGAAGTAATTGAGGATAAAGTACTCGAAAATACAGATGATTATACAAATATTATTCCTCCAATCCTTGAGAATGAAGAAAGCCTCTCTATCTCCAAGGATAAAACAAAAGACTCCCTTAATATAGATGAACTAAATGATCTTTCAGACGAAGAAAATGACCAACAATCTTTATTGGATAACCCCTCCTCTAGCTTTGATCTGACCCCCATCTTTATGCTGCTATTACTTGATGAGGATTCAGATTCTGACGGTCTTCTGGATACATGGGAAATGGAACATTTCGGAAGCCTTGAATATGGCGCAGAGGATGACCCTGACCAGGACAACCTTTCAAATACAGATGAGTATAACAACCATACAAACCCCAATAATCCTGACACAGATAGCGATGGTTTAACAGACGGCTTTGAGGTTCTTAATGGATTAAACCCGAATGACACGGATACAGATGCCGACGGGTTAACTGATGGCTGGGAAGTCACAAACGGCCTTGATCCCAAAGACCCTGATATGGATAACGATGGTCTGACAGATGGCGCTGAGATAACAGCTGGTACTGACCCTGATGATTCGGATACAGACAATGACGATTTACCAGATTTCTGGGAGGTAAATTCAGGGACTAATCCGATAGTTTATGACAGAGACAATGATCTGGATTCTGATCTCTACTCCAATTATGTTGAGTATATCCTTGAAACTGATCCAGATAATGTGAGTTCTTCACCTATACCTGGTTACCACCATAAATATGATGATAAAGGTCGCCTGATAAAGACAACTTCCCTGAAAAACTATGAAATAGAATATGATATTAGGTATACCTATGACATGACCGGTAACCGCTCAACAAGGATGATCCGGTAATTTATCCTATCGGGAGCAAATTGGAATTATGAAAATAAATACAAGGCAGGATACAAACCATATGCACCACATAAAAACCAGCAGGCATGCTTTAGCATTCTTATTGTTTATCTGTATGATGTTGATCCCTGCCATGTCATTTGGTGGGGCCAATGGGACACTTACAATTAATATGAATACAAACCCCACTAATTGCAACGTGATCAGCATATCGGCAACTGCTGTTCTGCAGTCAGATGACACGACATATTCGGTTTACACTGACAGCTGTGGCTGCTACAGTTTTTCATATGCCTTTTTTAAAATATATATAAATAACATAGAAAAATACACTCATAATTTTTACCGTTGTTGCGGACAAAGTCCCTCAAATTTTTTTCCATCCTCAAAAACCTTTAATGTAAGTCTCACATACCTAACGACAGGGTATAATACAATACGTTTTGATTTTATAGACCGCCATTCTAGTGGTTCAATATTATACAAAAGCGAAGAACGTTATGTTTTTGTTGATCAAAGCGGAAAACGAATAGACTCTGATGCAGATGGAATCTCAGACTGTGATGATAACTGCCCGGAAATCTCTAACCCTGATCAGGCAAATAATGACGGGGATGATCTTGGCGATGTGTGCGACAACTGCCCAAATGATACCAATCCTGGGCAGGGGGACAAGGATAATGACGGCATAGGTGACGAATGCGATTGTTCAATATCATTGTCAATGGATAAGGATAAACTTGCTCCGGGTGATACTGCGACAGTAAGCTCAAATGCTAAAAACATGTCGGGAAACATAACCTGGACTATCTCAAGTGTTAAAGGAGATGCAAAGGCTAAAATTACCCCATCGGGTTCAACAAAAGAAGCCACCATTACCGATGTAACAGGTGAAGGCAGATTGAAGATCCGGGCAGAAAACCCGAATGACCCTACCTGTTATGATGAAGAAGAGATAGAGGTAGGGTGCGGACAATGCAGTGACTGCACCAATGCCGGAAGCGGTGATTCTAATTTATCAAGCATAGATACCCGGTTCAGTGTGGGAAAGACCAGCCAGGGAAGGTCTGTCGGCACAATTTATCTATCTGCTGATACTATCAACCCACTTAATTCCACACCTCAGATACTGAAATTTTACTCCTTCAACAATGATTCAGAGGTTTTATATAGTGGCACCACCCTTCGCCAGATAATAGCCCCTGAGACATTCGTGGATATTGTTACCATTAACACCTATAAGTACGAGATACGATTCTACAGGCCCGATGAACTGGGCAGCCTTTCCAATGGTTTTTACACCCCTGTTACAGGCGCAGTTCCCTTTGTAAAATGGGCAATAGAAAACCCTGATGCCTCACCAACTGTATATAACAAGCTGCGCATAACCGAAGAGAGGGGAGGCAATATAAAACCCGCCGATTATATGTGGGATGTAACTCAGAGTACCTGGAGCCTTGATAAGGGAAATGGGCTTCAGATAAAGACTAAAAAGGAAGAGACTATAAACGGCAACCGTGTAGTAACAGAGACCATTAAAGACTCTTCAGACCATATAGCCTCAAAAACAAAAACCACTTGGCATACCTACCCCTGGGGAAATGAGATAATCGAAGAGGTTATTGACCCTGATAATGCAGCGCTTACCACAACCATGACTTATTATGATGTTACCGGAGAAAACGGCTATGGTAGTATAAAGTCACTGAGTAATCCTGATGGTTCATGGATAAGATATGAATATGACTCAACCGGAAGAAAATTAACCGAGATAAGCTCATGGCTGGACGCCCCTGTTGGAGCTACTGCCGGTTCAGCAAGGGCAATCTCCTATGACTATGCACCCCAGGACAGTTCTGACTCAAATATGGCTGAGGATATCAGGAGACCCCGAAGGGTAACAGAAATAATAGCGGGTATAGTTGTTTCAAAGACTTACTATGTTTATACAGTTGACAGCATAACCGGTGACAGAACAGAAATAGTAGAGAGGGCTAAAAACCCATCAGCAGGGTTTGGCGATTCAGGAAACGAAAGGCAAATAACTGTTACCTATGAGTATGGAAATGATACTCCGGAATCAGGTAAAACAAAGAGCATTACATATCCTGATGGAAAGAAAGATTCCTATACATATGAAAAGGGTGGCTATACCTCTGGTACAAACTCAACCCCTGGCACATTTACCGCAGGTGTTGGGGCATATGTCAGGGAAACTGTCACTCACAGCACAACAGATAATCCTGCCGGAATAGCCAATAAGAGTACAAGGGATATTGTAATCACCAACCCAGTGGGTCTTGAACTTCTGAAAGAAACCTATGTGTATATAGGCACAGGTTATGAAAGGATCGGCTGGTCTGTCCAAACCTATGATGATGACAGGCATGTTACAGAAATAAACAACTCAAACGGTACAAAAAGCACAACCATATGGAATTGCTGCGGAAAGGAGTCTGATACAGATATCCAGGGGATAATAAGAAGTTATACCTATGATGATCTTAACCGTGTTGAAACAGAGACAAAAGAGGCCGGAAATGATGATATTTATACTGATTACACCTATGATGCCGCAGGAAGGGTCCTAACTCAGACCATCAGCAGCGGCAGCCTGGAGCTTAATACCACAAATGTATATGATATAGCCGGAAGGTTAGACTATGCTACCGATCAGGCAGGGTTATTTACACATTACGCATATACATCAGGAGGAAGAATAACGACAGTTACCAGGCCTGGCGGGGCAACAGAAATAACCACAAACTATATTGATGGCAGTGTGAAAAGTATTACCGGCACAGGAGTAATCTCAAGGTATTATACATATGGAGTTAACTCTGACGGCACACAATGGACAAAGGTGAATACCGGGAGCGCTGATTCGCTCATGTGGGAAAAGACAACTGTTGATATCCTTGGAAGAACAGTCTCGACAGGAAAGCCAGGTCATAATGGAACAGAAACCATACAGAATATCTACAATAACCTTGGTCAGCTTGAAAGGGTAATAACCCCCGGACAGGCAGATACGATATATGTATATGATCCACTTGGAAATCAAACTCTAAGCGGTCTTGATATAAATGGAAACAGCCAGCTTGATCTTGCATCAAATGACAGGATAAACAGGACAGAAACCTCCTTTGTTAAGATCAATAATGAATGGTGGGAGGAGGCTGTTCAGCAGGTGTATGCTGAAGGTTTGAGCGGTAATGCAACTACTGTATCAACCCAGAGGCAAAGGCTTACAGGGTTAGGTGCAGATAACCTTGTAGGTGAAAATATATCAATTGATATACACGGAAACCAGACAGTTTCAAAAACCTATGTTGATAGAGGAACCAAAACAGTTACACAGGTAGTGGATTATCCTGATTCAACCATTAATGAAACCACAGTAACAGTAAACGGGCTTGTTATATCAAACCAGAGCAAGGCAGGGGTGACAGTAACATATGGGTACGACTCTCTTGGACGGAGAACAGATGTTATTGATCCAAGGACAGGCCCTGTAACCACCTATTATAACAACCTTGGGCAGGTGGATTATTGGGAGGATGCCGCAGGTAACCGGACGACATTTACCTATGATCCGGTAACAGGTCAAAAAATAACAGAAACAAACCCTGCCAGCAAAGTAACAAGATTTAGATATAATAACCACGGGAAGCTGACCCATACATGGGGTGATGCTGTGGAGCCGGTAAGATATGTATATGATGATTATGACAGGATGTTAGAGCTTCATACCTTTAAGGGAGGGACAGGCTGGAATGGTGATGAGTGGCCAGAAGCAACAACAGGGACTGCTGCCATAACAAGGTGGCATTATGACCCTGCAACCGGGCTTCTAATGAGTAAGGAGTATGATGATGGAAAAGAGGTAAGCTATACATACTATACAGGCGGAATGCTTGAAACAAGGCAATGGGCAAGGCTTAATCAGGGAAATCCTTTAGTGACAACATATGGTTATGATCCGGATACAGGGGAGTTAACCTCCATTGACTATTCTGACAATACACAGGATATTGCATTTACCTATGACAGGCTGGGGAGGCAGAAGACGATAACTGATGCGGTAGGGTCAAGAACCTTCGGATATAATAACCAGCTTCAGCAGGAGACAGAGACTATTACTGGGCTTTATAATAAAGTTATTACCAGAACTTATGAGACCGCAGGTGTAACAGGCAGGGCAACCGGTTTTAATATTGGAGCCGGTTATGCTGTGACTTATGGCTATGAAGCTGGTACGGGCAGGTTTAGGTCGGTAGCATGGGTGGTAAGTGGAGAAAATGATGCTGCGACATACAGTTATGTTCCAAACTCAGACCTGCTGTATCAACTGACTACAACCTCCGGCCTTACAACAACATATAATTATGACCCAGACCGGAATCTTAAAACACAGGTGAAGAATGAGTTTAATGCTCAATTGATCTCTCAGTATGACTACACCTACAACAGCCTCGGTTTAAGGGAACATTCAGATACCAGTGGACAAGCCTTTACCGGAACACCGATAGAACCAATACCTGAAACCAGCGTTTATACTACCAACTCTCTCAACCAGTATACTCAGGTAACAAGAGATAATGGTCAACAAACCACCGATACCTTAACCTACGATGATGATGGAAACCTCTCTTCAATAGCAGAAGGAAGTACCACAAAAACCTATAAATACAATTCAGAAAACAGACTTGTTAGTGTGGAACCTACGACACCAGTCGATGGTAACACAAAAGTAGAATTTGTTTATGACTATATGGGAAGGAGGGTTCAGAAGAAAGTCTATATATTTGAGTCTTCAGCCTACAGCCTTCAGTCTATTCGCCTGTTTTTCTACGATGGCTGGAATCTTATCCAAGATTTAAATGCCAGCGGTACTGTGCAGAGGTCTTACATTTGGGGTCTCGATCTTAATCTATCTTTACAAGATGCCGGTGGCGTTGGTGGGCTCTTATCGGTTGTTGATAGTGAAGAGGTTTATCACTACCTTTATGATGCCAATGGAAATGTTGGGCAACTTATTAAGGCTTCAGATGGTTCGATAGTAGCTCATTATGAATATGATCCTTTCGGGATATTACTCCAATCTTATGGCACTAAAGCGGATGATAATCCATTCCGATTTTCTACAAAATATTACGATACTGAAACTGAGCTCGGTTACTGGGGGCATAGATATTACAACCCTGAGCTTGGTAGGTGGATTAATAGAGATCCTTTAGATGAAGCCGGAGCAGTAATGATAAGAGATATTAAAGCCCATGATGACTCATCTGCTCAATCAGAATCAATTCGAAATAATGAGTTAACAAATCTATATATCTATGTTTTAAACAATCCTATTAATTCAATTGACCCTACTGGTCTTTTTTCAATAATCGGCAATTGTGGGAGCGATAAAATAAAAATTCAATCTGCAGTCATGATGGCTTGTGGTAATTTAAATGTTATTACAGACTCTAAACTTCGCAATTGTATTAAAAGGCGGTGTGATTCTGCAAAAATAAAATGTGAATGTTGTACTGGTGACATGAGCAGAGCTTGTGCATGGGCAAGAAATAGTGTTCTTGGTTTATTCAGAACAATTCATTTTTGCTCTAATAACTTTAGCAATCAGAATTGTTCAATAAATTTTGGACTCATTGCGATCCACGAATGGGCTCATAGTTGTGGTTGGAATCATTTTGATGGGAAAGGAGTCCCTTTTGATAACGGAAAATGTCAGTAAAGGAAAAAGAAAATGAGAAAATATGCTTATATAATGGTAATCCTGTGTTCATTAATATTTATTGGTTGTATTTCTAAACATGCAGACTTTGTAACTCCTTTTAAAATAGAAGGTCAAGTATTTAACAAAAGTGACAATTCGCCGATTGAGAATGTCAATGTTATTTTTATTGACTATGGATTTGATGATAAACGTTATAAAGACACTGGTACTATTATAGGAAAAAGTAATAATAAGGGTCAAATTATTATTGAATTTGATTTTTGGTGGGGTAGAACTATAGGGTTTTTAAGTAGCAAACCAAAAAAATATTTTGCCATACACCTGAGTAAGGACAAGTATTTAACTAAAATAATCCGATTCGAATTTGATGAATTAACTGAAAAAGAAGGGAGATACCAAGTACCATTAGGTAATTTATTACTTGAAAAATAGAAACCTTGAAATAAGGGCATGGGCAAGGCTGAATAACGAGAACCCACTTGTTACCACCTATGGATATGACCCGGATACAGGAGAGTTAACCTCTATTGACTATTCTGACAATACACAGGATATTGCATTTACCTATGACAGGCTGGGGAGGCAGAAGACGATAACTGATGCGGTAGGGTCAAGAACCTTCGGATATAATAACCAGCTTCAGCAGGAGACAGAGACTATTACTGGGCTTTATAATAAGGTAATTACAAGGACGTATGAAACAGCAGGTGTAACAGGCAGGGCAACAGGCTTTAACCTTGGAGCCGGTTATGCTGTGATTTATGGTTATGTGTGATTTACCAAAATCCTATCATACTTTTTGCCGAAATATTGGTCATAAAAATTGGGGCTGTTTTTGGAGTTTTGCCAAATTAAAGCGGTCTTTTGGAGAATAAAAGGGATAAATGTTCTTATTCAATTTTTTTACCAAATTATTGTCATAAGAGAAGGCGGTATTACCGGAATAATGTTCCAGCAAACCGCCTGAAAGAATTACAAAACCCTCCTGTATTTTATGATATTTATTTGGCAAGGATTATGACAACAATCTAGCAAAATCAGGGTGTCTGCATTCAAAAAGGCCAGGGCACATCCTTATTATCATCATTATTTTCATCACGCCAGTAAGCCTGCATAAGATTGTCCAGGACGTGCGACATTGCCTTAAGGATAAGAAGCTCCAGCTTATCTGCAATATCCTCTATTTTCAAACTATAAGACTTAG
>CAZSZQ010000053.1:0-19177 GCA_964610475.1 uncultured Desulfatiglans sp. | reverse complement strand
CCATATTCCTTTGTATCCTTCAGGGTGACATCTATATACTCCCTGATCTTTTCCTTTGTGTCAGCAAGTATCTGGATATTCTTCATATGCTTTTTGTGGACAAGTAGTTCCATCAGGATATTATCTGTCTCAAAAGAGCGGCTCTCAAACTCAGAGGCGATAAGGGCAACCTCAGGGACAACCGAAGGGGGTGAAAAGCGAAAGAGATTATAACCGGATTCTTCCTTGACCATATTGCGCCTGCCAGGCATTGCCACAAGCCATCCCTTTGGAAGCCTTACAGTTAGATCCACATTAAAATAATCTGCCAGGGCTAAACGCTGATCATCCTTGTCTGTTTCAGTGCCGGAGGTGGGGAGCCATCGGATGACTGGCATCAAGGCCACGAAACTTTTTTCATAGAGGGCGTTTTCTCTGCCTAGTAAAGCGATATTCCCATTTCTAGTTTCAATTTTTCTGGCGTCAACAATGCTTTTAAGGTATGCAAACCTTTTATCAGGAATACCTGTGACCTTAAGAGTTACGCTGGTCTCTTCTCCGGGAGAAAGAGTGCCAGGGAGAGTAATATTAAGCAATCCGTTTTCATGTGTATAGTTAAGGTGTCTGCCGGATGAATCAAGAAGCCCGGTTATCCTCTGACCGGGGTTAAGTGTGAAGATGGCATTTTTTATTGAATCTGTTCCAGGTGCGCTGAATGCGATTCTGATATCAAGATCTAGATTTTTACCAGGATCAATAATCACCTCTCCTGTAACCTTCTTTATATCAGGTACAGGAAGTTTGGAAGATTCGTTGTGCGCCTTTAACCATATCTCTTTTTGATCAAGGTCTCTTTTATCCTTAACATATACACTTCCCACTATTAACGCTGCAATAAGTACTATTATAATTCCGGCAAGGGCTGTTCCCGCACGGGAACCGTCATCAAGGCGTGGATGAACCGCAGCACAGATGCCAAGTATCCCCATTGAAGCAAGAAATATCCCTGCACGCTGCAGAAGGCCTTCGGGTCTAATGACAGACAAGGTTAAATCTGACGGGAATGTCCCCTGAACAACACCCAGAAAGTCTATGAGCTGCGCCTTGTATACAGGTAAATAATATATCCCCCACATGCTAAGGCCGATAAAAATTAATAGAATGACAGAGGCTGCCAGCCTGTTTCGTACAAGAAGAGAGACAAGAAATGCTATTGAGATTATATAGGCCAGGGCAGGAAGGCTCCCAAAGAGGGTATAGTTCAGAAGAGACCTCAATTCTATTGGTTCGCCCATGGGAAGTCCGCTCCCCTTAAGAACAAGCCCCAATAGTTCAAGGAGGATGGAGATTATAAAGATTGGCACCCATACGGGTATTAAAACACCAAGGAAGCGGCCTGCTACAAGCTCCATATTTGTGTAGGGCCGGGTATCCAGGACCTCATTCATCCTTTCTCGCTGATCCCTTGCCCTTACATCAAAGGCTAGGAAGACAACACCCACAGAGTAGATCATCAGGTAGACCTGGCCTACTACCGAGCTTACAATAAACCTGGGACAGATCAACCCTACTGTTGCCGAATATGTAGAAAAAAAACCGTGTATTGCTGAGTAAAAAATAAATGAAAGAAAGATAATGAAGCCTGAAAATGAAAGGAACATCCAGTAACGCATAAGGCGTCTGGTTACACGAGTTTCTGCCTGTGCTATGGATAAAACCGATTTTATGTTGAGCATATTTAAGCCTCCTTTCCTGCATGCCCTGCGTTTCTACCGCGGGTAGACATAAATGCCAGGTATGCCTCTTCAAGGGTAGGATTGTCTACAGGAGTCGAACCTTCAGGTAGCTCTCCATTTTTTGATACCGCCCTTATTATTGTTCTGTTTAACCTCTGTTCCTGTGAAACGATCTCATAGTTCTCTATCGGTATCGATTTGTCTCCTTCAGCAAGGGCCATCTCAAAAACTATCCCCTTTGCCTGGGAAATAAGATCTTCAGGGCTTCCTCTGAACTCAACCTTCCCATGATCGATTAATGCCAGGTCATGACATCCTGCACCCAGGTCTCCAACAATATGGGTTGAAAGAATAATTATCCGCTCCTTTCCCATCTTTGCCATCAATTGACGGAAATGTATACGTTCTTCAGGATCAAGGCCAACTGTGGGTTCATCAACAATAAGCACCTTCGGCTCATGAATCAGGGCCTGTGCAACACCAAGCCTTCGAACCATCCCACCGGACAGGCTTTTAACCTTTCTGTTGATAACATCCCGAAGCCCTACTGACTCCAGGATATCAAACACACGGCGCTCTCTTTCTGATTTGTTATCCATCCCTGAAAGTATGGCAAGCGTATCCAGAACCTCTCCTACCCTGTGAAGCCGCCAGGCATTAAATTCCTGAGGAAGATATCCAAGAAGCCTTCTAACCTGCCTGCGTTCCTTTACAACATCATACCCACCCACTGTAACGCGCCCCTCAGTTGGTACAAGCAGGCTGCAAATAATTCGCATAAGCGTGCTTTTCCCGGCCCCGTTAGGGCCAAGCAAACCGAATAATCCGGTTGAAATATCAAGGTTGATATTGTTTATGGCAACATTTCCGCTTTTATAAACATGCCGCACTCTCTCTATATTTATTGAAATATCACTCTCTCTGCTGTTCATGAAAAACTCCTGGCTCTCCTGTTTATTTTTATTAATACATAAAAATCCGTCAAATGGTTTCCTGGAAAATCATTATTCGTTAGAAGTGTTAAATGAAGCTATAAGCATTTATCATGCCTGATACAACGGCCGGTTAATTTATTCCATATATTCAATATGTTACGTATTGCTTATAAAAACAGGTTATATAACCGTTTATATTAAATAGCGAAAACGGCCTATAGTTGGCTAATAAGACCACGGAAAAGAATCCTATTTACACTTAATGGATAAAAAACTAATAAAAGTCAATGCATGAACTGTTTTTATAATACAAAAGCAATGAATAATCAAATTCATATCCATATTTCTTATATTTACTGATTATGAAATTGCATTTCCAATTTTAGTAGTGACTGAATACAGCCTTCATAGGCGGTCATGGCTGGAAAGCCATTCCCACAGACCCATGAATATCTGTAGGAATGGCTTTCCAGCCATGACCATCCTCAACTTAAAAGCAATTTATTTCTTGCATTTTCCTCCTGAACTGTTAATCTAGTGAATTCAAGAAGTTCCGCTTATTTTAAGCAATTATGGAAAATCAACCGGTTGGAAGGACACAGTGTTTAACCCTTATAAAAATCTTTATCCTCTGCTTTTATTATCTCTGCTTTGTGTGAACTCCTGCAATGTTATCCGTCAGCCAGAGGAGGAGGCAGTAGTCACAGTGGGAGATACATCTATTAACAGAAAAGAAATGCGGCACGAAATAGACCGCATTATGTATGATATGGGGATATCGGAACAGGATTTAAAGACAGCTATTACATCTATAATAAATAAAATAGTTGAAAAAAAACTGATCCTGGAATACGGCAGAAAAAACGGAATAACAGTATCACAGGATGAACTTGAAACTGCAGTAAATGAAATAAGACAGGATTATCCTGAAGATGTCTTTAGTGAGATACTGCTAAAACGATATATCGATATCAGGGAATGGAAAAAAAACCTTAGCGAAGAGCTGCTCATAAAAAAAATAATTGATGCCGCGCTTGCAGATTCAGTCGGCGTAACCTTTGAAGAGACAAAAAATTATTATAATACACACCAGGATGAATTCATGCACCCGCGCATGGTTCAGGTGCGGCAGATCGTAACAAAAACAAAGGACGATATGGATACCGTTTTGGATCAAATACAAAAAGGAATAAGTATTTCCGAACTCGCCAAAAAACATTCAATAACTCCAGAAGCAGAAAATGAAGGTCTTCTTGGATGGATAACGCAGGGGAAACTTGACGAAACAATAGATAAGTTTGTTTTTTCCCTCAAGGAGGGAGAACTGAGCAAGGTTCTTAGTTCACCATATGGCTTTCACATTTTTGAAATACTTGCTGTGAAAGAGGCTGGAGTTAAGGAGTTTCCCGCGGCCATAAAGGAAATTGAAATGAAGATATCGATGGAAAAAAGAGAAACAAAATATATAAAATGGCTGGACAGCCTTAAAATGGATTTTCCGGTAAGCGTTAATGAAGATCAAATAGTTGCTGACATAACCATGGAGGACTAGAAAGCGATGAGAGTTTTTATATCATTAATATTTATTTTATTTTTTTACCCGGCGCCTCAATTATCAGCAGAAAACAATAATAGAGTTGTTGCCTTTGTAAATGACGATGTAATAACCCTTTATGAACTTAACAACAAGATCGAGGAAGTAACCGGAAAAACAAGTGATGAGATGAAGTCTGAAAATGAACAGCAATTCTTTAAAACCAGAGATGAAATACTGGATCTTCTGATTGAGGATACGCTCGCAAAGCAAAAGATAAAGGAGCTTGACCTTGAAACCACCCAGGAAGAAGTAGATAGTTATCTTGAAATGCTTAAAAAGAATAACAAGATAACCCAGGAGGAGCTTATTGCTCAGCTGAAGCGGGAGGGTATGAGTTATGACAAATTTCGTGAAAAGATAAAAGAAGAAATGGAAAGACGTAACCTGATAGATAGAGAAGTAAGATCAAAAGTGATTATCAGTACGGAAGAAATAGCACAATATTACGAATCACATAAAAAAGATTTTGAGAAACCCGGGGAAGTACATATAGCAAGCATATTCCTCGTACCGGATTCCCCCGAAGATCCCTCTCAGTTAGATAATCTTCAGGAAAAGGGGAAAAAAATCCTGTCCAGACTGGAAAAGGGAGAGGAATTCGGAGTCCTTGCCCGTGAGTTTTCCAACGGTCCTGGGGCTGCAGAGGGTGGTGATCTTGGGAATATCCGGATTTCCGATGTAGATCCGAAGATCATGGAGATTATTAAATCCCTTAAAGACGGAGAGACAAGCTCATTGATTAATATGGGAAACAGGATCCAGATTATTAAACTGATTAAAAAATTTGAGACGGAATGGGTTCCCCTTGAAGAGGCAGAAGAAAGTATCTACGAGAAGATATATGATACGGAGATGGAAAAACGCTACAATGATTTCATGGCGTTGCTGAAGAAAAACTGCTATATGAAAAAAATATTATAATCGTGCCGTCGGATATTTTTGGTCAATAAAATATGATGGAAGAATTTATGGATAAATCTAACCACCTTGAAAACAGCCCTCAGGAAAAAATTAGCATAGGCACCCTTCTAAGGACTGAAAGGGAAAAAAAGGGGATATCAAAGCACAGCCTTTCAGAGATTATTAAGGTCAGAGAGAATAATATCGATGCCCTTGAAAATGAGGAATGGGATAAACTTCCCGCCAGGGTATTTATCAAGGGGTTCATCCGCTCGTATTCCCTTTCTATTGGGTATGACACTAAAAAGGCATTGAGTCTTTTTGATAAATGTTTTCCAGTAAGGGTTGAAGAGACACCTAAACCTCTTGTACAGAGTACAAAGAAAAGCAGGGCTATCTATTATTTTTTTATAATCTTGATAATTCTTGCAGGGGCAATATATCTGTTAATAGTAAGGGATAGGGTTGGTAATCCCATAGAGGAGCAGGCTGTTTCGGATAGATCCTCTTCTGCTGTTACTGAAGCTGTCCCTGAGGTTAAACAGGCTGATGAGATAACCCCAGTAGAAGCAACAGGGCCAACTGAGACCCAGGAGCCACCCATTCAGTCGGCGGCACCTCCTGAAAACATGCTAACCACGTCAGGGGAACCGGCACCTGCCCAGGAAGATATCAAGATAAGGGATGGGGAAAAAATAGCAGGAACGGATGCAGCGCCAAATCAGGTTGTCATTGAGGAGCAAGCATCCGCGCCAGAGGCAGGTACAACGGCTGCTGAACCTCCCTTGATGGTACTTTCAGCAACTGTAAATATGAGGACATGGGTAAAAATTAGTGCTGACGACGATCCCCCGAAGGAATATATCTTTCAGCCCGGAAGCAGTCATAAATGGACTGCCACAAGGGGATTTAATGTTACGGTTGGAAATGCCGGCGGTATAGAGTTTGATTTTAACGGTAAGACAATCAAAGATATCGGGGAGGTAGGCATGGTGAAAAACCTGGTCTTTCCCGATGATTTTATAACTGAACAGGATGAATAATAGTGAAAAATATTTTTGATATATTAAAGGAAAGAGGGTTCATTGAACAAAACACTGACGAGGATGAACTGAGGGAATTATTTAAGAAACCGGTCACATGCTATATCGGGTTTGATCCTACAGCCAGCAGTCTGCATGTCGGTAGTCTTCTGCCTATTATGGCCCTTTCCCACATGCAACGCGAAGGTCACAGGCCAATAGCGGTTGTGGGGGGAGGAACAACTCTTGTAGGCGACCCCAGCGGAAAAACAGAGATCCGGCCAATAATGACAAGCGAACAGATTGACCAAAATGCTGAGGGTATCAAGATGCAACTTTCACGTTTTCTTGATTTTAAAACAGGAAAAGCGATTATGGTCAACAATGCCGACTGGCTTACAAAGCTCAACTATATTGACTTTTTAAGGGATATCGGAAGACATTTCAGTGTTAACAGGATGCTGACCGCAGAAAGTTATAGGATGAGGCTGGAAACAGGTTTAAGCTTTATTGAATTTAACTATATGCTTCTCCAGGCCTATGACTACTGGCATCTTTTTAAACATTATGATTGCAGACTTCAGATGGGTGGAAGCGATCAATGGGGCAACATTATAGCAGGAACCGATTTGATTAGACGTCTTGAGAAGGAAACGGCTCATTGCATAACATTTCCGCTCGTCACCACCTCATCAGGTATTAAAATGGGTAAGACCCATAAGGGAGCCGTGTGGCTTGACCCGGAATTGACAAGTCCCTACGATTATTATCAGTACTGGATCAATCAGGAAGACGGCGATATCATAAGATTTTTATCGATTTTTACGTTTTTACCCCTTGATGAGATTAGAAGGCTTGGCGAACTTGAAGGCGCTGATATAAGACATGCAAAGGAAATTTTGGCCTTTGAAGCAACAAAGATATGTCACGGGGAAGAAGAGGCGGAAAATTCCAGAAAGGCTGCGAAGGAGCTTTTTGGAAATGGAGATCAGGGAAATTCTGATTCGGTTCCTGAATACCTGATAGAAAAAGCTGAACTGGAAAAAGGTATCCCGGCATTTATCTTATTTGAAAAGGCCGGCCTTTGCAAAACGAGATCAGATGCTCGCCGTCTCATTTCACAGGGCGGAGGGTATGTAAACAACGAAAAGATAGAAATCTTTGATCAGGTTATAAACACAAAAATGGAGAAAAACGGCGTCCTGCTATTACGGGCAGGGAAAAAACGCTACATGAAGATTTCAGTATGAGTTACATAAGGATTTAAAATATGTCTCAGGAAATTCAAATAGAACAGGTGTCGGATGAAACTGAAGAAGATAGTCTCGATCTGAGTATGGTAATACCCAGCGAGGAAAGGGCGCTTGTCCCTTATGATCCTCTTCAGATGTACCTGTACGAGATTAAAAAATATAAACTTCTAACCAAGGAAGAGGAAACAGAGCTGGCAATAAGGGTAAAAGAATATAATGACGAAGAAGCAGCCTACCGGCTGATTACCTCAAACCTGAGACTGGTTGTCAAGATAGCGATGGATTTTCACAGATACTGGACAAAAAGTCTTCTTGATCTGATTCAGGAAGGTAACCTTGGCCTTATTCAGGCTGTAAAAAAATTTGACCCATACAGGGGCATAAAATTTTCATATTACTCATCCTACTGGATCAAGGCATACATGCTCTCCTTTATAATGAAGAACTGGAAGCTTGTTAAGATCGGGACAACTCAAACTCAACGAAAATTGTTTTACAACCTGGCAAAGGAAAGAGAAAAACTGATATCACAGGGTATCACGGCTGAAACAAAACTGCTTGCAGAGCGTCTTAATGTTAAGGAAACCGATATTGAAGAAATGACCCAGCGTCTCGGAGGGGGAGAAGTCAGCATTAATGCACCTATCGGGGATGGAGGCAAAGAAGAATACAGTTCTTTTTTACCTGATGATAAAATGGGAATGGATGATCAGATCTCTGAGATACAGGAACGAACGGTTCTCCTGAACAAACTAGAAGAATACAGAAAAACCCTAAAGGGGAAGGAGCTTGATATTTTCGAAAACCGCATAATGGCAGACAATCCGTTAACACTTCAGGAACTTGGGGATAAATACAATATCTCAAGGGAGAGAGTGCGCCAGATTCAATCCAGAATCGTTAATAACATAAAAAAATGGTTATCGGAGGAGATCCCTGATTTTGATGAAAGATATTCTGATTTCATCAGATAGGATCTTTAATTACATGGATATAAATATATACACTCGTTCAAATAATTTTTTTCCGTCTGTTTTATCTGTTACAGCCTTGCTGCTTTTCCTCCTTATGACTTTATTCGCCTGCGCAGGAAATGCATACAAGGTCTCGAAAGAGACAATTTCCATAACTGCGTCGGGGGCTGAACAGACTGCCTCTAAACCCCAAAAAATAATTGATGACCCTGAGCTGTTTGATCTTGGTGTTGAGCCATATGTGCCCTTAATGAGAACCCCGGACGAAAAACAGCAGGCATATATAAACTATATGCTCTCATCTATTAATATATCAAATGGTGATTATACAGCGGCTATAGAAAATTTAAAAAAAGTAATGGCTTATGATACAGGCTCCGGATACTTAAAAAAAAGGATGGCGCTTCTTCTTAATGAGATAAGGGACCCGGAAACTGCTTTAAAATATGCACAGGAGAGCCTGCAGATCAACCCTGACGATATTGAGACCAAAATGCTGCTTGCAGACCTCTACAGCATGAACGGAAGTAACGACCTGGCGGTTTCCCAGTACAAAGAAATTCTCGCTAAAGAGTCGGAAAACCAGAGGGTTAGAATGGTATATGCCACTGTACTTGCCAGGATCGGGGCGCTGGATGAAGCAATGGAACAGTTAAATATTCTCACTGACAGAGAACCCGACATGTTCTTTGCACATTATTATAAGGGCAGAATTTTTCAGACCATGAAAAATTACGATATGGCTGAAAAGGAATATCTGCTCGCTCTGGATATAAACGATTCCATCGAACCGGCCATTTTCGACCTTGCAGGGTTATATTATATGCAGGGCAAGCTTGAGAAGGCTGCGGAGACTTACCAGAATCTCTTAAAAAAAAATCCGATGAACAGACAGGTAAGAGAACGCCTGATAGGGATTTATGAACTTCTGGGTAAAAAGGATGCCATCGCTTTAATGATGGATGAAATAAAGCAGCACTCTGTTCCCGGAGATCAAAGCCGGCAGGCAGTAGGTCTTTACTATCTTCAGAGCGGTAATATAGAAGAGTCCATCAAGGAGCTTGACCTGATCGTATCAACATGGCCGGAAGACCAGAGATCCAGGTATTATCTTGCGATTGCCTATGAGCAGAATCATCAGCCGGAGGAGGCCCTTTATAACTTCCATATGATAGAACAGGGTAATGAACTATACATAAACTCCAGGATACATATAGCCTATCTGCTTCATCAAATGGGTAAAACAGATGAGTCAATTGATACCATCAGAAAGGGAATAGAATATAAAAGAGACGAAATAGATCTTTACTCCCTGCTGGCTTCTGTCTACGAATCAGAAGAAAACTACATAAAGGCCCGGGAAGCGATAAATGAAGGACTTGAAATAGACAGTAACAATATAGAGTTAATTTACCGACTAGGTGCACTTCTGGAAAGGGAAGGCAAAAAAGAGGATGCTATTGCCCAGATGAAAAAGGTCCTGGATCTGGACCCTAATCATGCCGATGCTCTGAATTATATTGGATATACCTACGCAGAAAACGGTGAACATCTTGATGAAGCACTGGGGTTGATACAAAAGGCTATCAAGATCAAACCGGACAACGGATATTATATCGATAGTCTTGGCTGGGTATATTTTCAACAGGGTAAGTATGACAATGCCCTGGCCTCTCTTGAGAAGGCCTTTTCATTGGTTGCGGGAGGCGACCCCACAATAGCAGAACATCTTGGGGATGTTTATCTAAAGTTAAACAGGTATGAAAAATCCATTGAAATGTATGAGAAGGCCATTAGCCTCGACCATCAGGATTCAGATAAGATCCTCAAAAAAATAGAAGATGTCAAAAAACTGCTGGAATAGGGTTCATGCCTTTAAAGTACATACACAGACTGTTTTCTTTCTATCCGGATTACTCACTCTTTCTTTATGCTAAAACCATAATCCTGTCTCAATTATTTCTGGCATTTCTCCTGTTTCAGGGATGCGCCTGCTTAACCTGCCGCCCGAAGCCTCATGGGTATTTCAGCTCTTCAGACATTGAAAATATTATGGAGAATTTAAAAGAGCAGGGAGATATAATCACTGAGTTCTATTCCACAGGGACATTAACAATAAACGGATGGATACTGGATCAATCTGTAGACATCTTTATCGCGGGGAAAAGAGACCCATTTGCCATCAAGATAGAGATCTCCCATTCCTGGGGTAAGCCTCTATTATATTTTCTTATAAAAGAAGAGAGGCTTGAGATAATTGATTTCAGCGAAAAGAAAGAATACCAGGGCAAGTTTAGTCCTGATAACCTTTCGAGGTTTTTACCAAACATGGATTGTTCACCTGATATGATATGGTCTTATTTAAGGGGCTTTCCCTATCTTCCCTCCTCATTAAGGGCTTATGAAGGAGATGCGGGGATCGTGAATTTTGAAAATGAAGAAGGTATCATCATCGGGACAATAGCATTTTCTAGTGATAAAGAGGTAAAGGAGGCAAGATCTTCTACCCCAAGCTTTCCGGAAATGAAATTCACTGATTTTAAAAAACTGCAAAATATTTATTATGCAGAAAAAACAGAAGTTAAAGAGGCCAAGGAAGATAAAGACATGACCCTGAAAAGAAACAGGATTGTTTTTAACAAAGCAATCCCGGAAGAGATTTTTACACTTAAAGCACAGCCTTCGTTTGAAGCAGTAAACCTGGATGAGATGTAACGGATATTTTATCATCCGCCTATACTGGACATCTGCCTGGTGCAGCTTCGTTGCCCCTGATTTTTAAGATTATGCCTTTCAGGTTTTTCTTTGACTGCCTTTTCAATAAGGGCAATAATGGCTTCATCACTCTTTCCCTCTCTTAATAAGGGGAGGAGATCGATTTCATCTTCAGAAAAGAAAACATTAGTTTTTCCTTCCTTCGTTTCGCTTTTTCCAGCTTTTTGGCGACTTATTTAAGTGATGCTACATATATTTTTCATTCTACTAAACGGGAATTCTCATAAAGCCATGCCTCCACTGCAAGTGCACATCCAGCAATTGTTGGGGCATCGAAAATGGCACGTAAAGATAGCTCTGTCCCCAGAGTCATATTGACACGGGCAATGATGCGAGTAGCGGAGAGGCTGTCACCTCCAAGATCAAAAAGTGAATCGTTAATGCCAACCTTTTCCTTGGATAGCACTTCCTCCCATATTTGAGCAATAATCCACTCTAGTTCTGTATCAGGTTCTTTGAAAGACTGAGGTTGTTGCCATATATCGAAAACTGGTTTTGGAAGTCTATTGAAGTCGATTTTCCCCGTAGAGTTACGTGGCATTTTGTCCAGAGATACAAATATAGAAGGAACCATATGCCTGGGGAGTTTCTCTTTGAGGTAATCACGAAAAATGCCGTTGTTTTTATCGGAATCTGGATTTTTGTCCGGTATTGAAGCTGGAACGATGTAGGCTACGAGTTGCTTTTCACCCGACATATCATCGATTGCACGAACGATGCTTTCCCTAACAGCAGGATTACTATTGAGAACGGCTTCCACACCTTCTGGTTCAATTCGAAGACCTCGAATCTTCACCTGGTTGTCTATTCTGCCTATAAACTCGATATTTCTGTCCGGTAAAAATCTTCCTAAATCACCCGTCCTGTATATGCGGGCCGGTGTGTCCTTCATGGATGGGTCATCAATAAACTTTTCTGATGTCAAATTGGGTTGATTAAGATATCCTCTCGCTAGACACTCGCCACCGATACATATCTCTCCTTTGACTCCAGGAGGTACTGGCATTAGTTTCGAGTCGAGAATGTAAACCCGGACGTTCCAGATGGGTCTGCCGATAATGCTGGATTTAAGAATATTAAATTTATGTTGAGGGCTGATTTGTTCCATCGGTATCTTTTCCCGTTTGAATAACACAGAGTGCATACAGTAAATGGTTGTTTCTGTCGGCCCATAGAAATTAATTATTTTCTCCACTTGAGGGCAAGTCGCCACCTTCTCTAACAATTCATTGTCTGATACTTCGCCTCCTACACTTACCACCTTGACCGATTCAGGTAGCGGAAAATCCTTCAGAAGTGATTTTAAGACTGAAGGTGCACCTCCGATGGTAGTAATCGAATTAGCCCAGGGGCAATTCATTAAATCAAAGAGGGAGTTAAGCAGGATTATACCTCCGCCGATTGAGAGCGGTGAAAATATCCTATAAACGCTTGCATCAAATGAAATGGAGTCAGCGAAAGGGACGATCTTTAGTTCCTCTTTAGTAAAAACAGCATTTATCGTATAAAAAATAGCATTAACGACACTTCTATGTTCGATTCCTATAAGTTTAGGCTTTCCTGTGGAGCCAGAAGTGTATATGGTGTAGGCCAGATTTTTAGGCACAACTCCACTCTGGGGACTGGAAATGATTTCAGACACTCTAGACTCACCAACAGCGTCCACGCAGAAAGTCGCAATTTTATTCTCAGGCAACCTTTCCAGAAGGTCTCGTTGAGTCACAAGTATCGATGCGCCTGATGCTGATAACATGTAAGACAACTGTTCTTTGGGATAGGATGGATCAAGAGGGACATATGTTCCGCCTGCTTTTAAGACAGTCAGAACGGCGATAATAAGTAATGGTGTACGATTAAGGCATACCGCAACAAGTTTGTCAGGGCCAACACCAAGGGTACAAAGAATATGTGCAAGCTCATTGGATCTGGTGTTTAGTTCAGCATATGTAATCGTTTCATTATCAAAGTAAATTGCTATGTTGTCCGGGGTTTTTGATGCCTGTGCTTCAAACAATTGATGTAAACACAGATGCTTTGGGTAATCATGACTTGTATCGTTCCAGTCGAAAAGAATTGTTTTTTGTTCATCTTCCGTTAAAAGCTGCAGGTTACTAACACGACTGGTCGAATTCTTCAGCATACTCATAAGCAGTGTCTTCCAGTGGCAAAGCATTTGTGCAGCAGAATCATCATCGTAACGGATTCTGTCATACGCAAGTTTAAGTTTAAGACGTGAACCTCCATATCCTAGCGCAACAAGGGTGTGTGTTCCTTTTTCAAGGAGTTCAAACTCCCTGTGCTTCTGTATGCCCCATTTGTCTCGCAGGACATTATTAAAGGAAAAGTTCTCATAAACGAAAATGCTGTCAAAAAGAGGTTTATTAGGTCCAAACCCGCTCCAGGCTTGGATATCTGCCAGAGATGTAGTTTCATATGGTCGAATAACCACCCATTTTGAACGTATTGTTTTAAGCCATTCACAGAGCGGTTTATCGGGATCAACTTGTATTCTAAAGGGGACTGTGTTTATAAGAAGCCCTACCATCGATTCTACACCCTTTACCGGTAAGTGGCGACATGCACGTGTAGTGCCAAAAACTACATCCTCTTCGCCCGCATAACGAGCTATAAGTGCTGCCCATGATGCCTGAAGGAGGGTGCCAATTGTTACATCAATAGATAAGGCAAAGCTTTCCAGATTCAATGTCGTCTCCTCAGTGAGTAGCACCTCGCATGAGCCGCGTTCGCTTCCATTAACACCGGGGTTCCATGAGATCAAGGAGAGCGGCAATTGATTCGCTGCTTCGAAACCTTCAAGCGACTTCTGCCAAAAATTCTTTGCCTTTTCTTTATCCTGCTGCATGAGCCAGTTTATATAATCGTTAAATGCTGGGGAACTATCGGGATTATAGTGCCTCCCTGTTGTGATTGAATCATAAAAGCCAAAGAAATCATTCAAGATACGAAACTGTGATCTCCCATCTAAAAGAGCATGATGATAAGTCCAAAGAAAACGGTAATTTCCCATAGATAATTTTACAAGCGTCATACGCATGAGTGGGGTTTCAAAAAGGGCGAATCCTCTATTACGATCTTTTTTAAGATGACTTTTCCAATGTATTTCATGATCCGAGTAATCAAGGAGTGACCAGTCTTCAATATCCCATTCTAACTCATGGCCTTTCGCTATATATTGAAATAGCTCTCCTTTGGTATTTTGCGCAAAACGAGTCTTTAATACGGCGTGATGCGCCACGGTGCGTTGCCAGGCCTCTTTGAGGCATGGCACATCTATATCCTCTTGGAGATGGCCGATGAGTTGTTGTATATATATACCTGATTGGGGTGAAATAAGGCTGTGATAAACCATGCCCTGTTGTAAAGGAGTGAGTGGATAACTTATATCGTAAAGGTTTTGGGTGCCAGATGGAATAGGCATAAATGTATCTTTCTCATTTGTTGTCATTGCGGTACATGTATGCTAATATGCTTAACTATATTTTAAACTAGCAAATCGGGTTCCATCAGTCAATAAGTTAGTTTGTGGCCAGCGGAAGAAAATGGAGTAAAATGACCTTTTATACAGCCAAGTTAAAGTATAATATCTTTCTTATTTCAAATAATAAATCATCAGATGAATTGTTTAGAGGGGTTTGATGATACTTCAATGAGTGACTCACAAGAAAAAACCTTTTTGCAATCCAAGGGCCTTCGTCCTGGTCAGTGGAAAAATGTAGCACTTCAGTGGCATTATTTGGGGCCACCGGTAAGGCCTTCTGATGAAGATGTAAAATTGTATATTAAGGGGGTCCAAGATTGGGGAAAAAACTCAACAGCACCACGTGTGTTATTGCTCGGTGTGACCCCAGAACTTTTTTATATGCCTTGGCCATCTGGGACCAACTTTCTTGCAGTAGATCATACGGAAGCTATGATAGAAGCCGTATGGCCAGGACCTAAAGACGCGGTTATTAACATGGAGTGGCTTGACATTTCATTGCCGAAGCGGTCACGTGATATTGTACTTTGCGATGGAGGTTTACACATCCTTTCCTATCCGAAAGAACAGAGACAACTCGTTAAAGTTCTGAGCCACATAATACCAGAGGGAGGCTTGTGTATTTTCCGCGTTTTTCTGCCACCAAAGCATAAGGAGCTGCCCGATGCAGTTATTGATGATCTACTTGCCAGGAAGATACCCAACCTTAACATTCTTAAGTTCCGCCTTTGGATGGCACTCCAAAAGAACGATTCAGAAGGAGTTGAACTTGAGGCTGTGTGGCAAACAATTCATGATGCAGCAGGTAGTATTGAGACTCTCGCTAGAAGAATAGGTTGGCCATTGGAGCACACACTTGTTATTAACGCGTATCATAACTCAAAGGCTAGGTACCATTTCAGTACACTTGATGAAGTCATAAAACTTTTTTATGGGGATAGGGGTGAGTTTGAAATGTATCATCTATTTATGCCAACCTACGAACTTGGTACTCAATGCCCGATAATCGTATTCAAGCGTTCATCAAGCTTCATTTGATAAAACAAAGATATGCGAAAGGGATTTAGTAAAATGTATTCAAAGGATAACTCCATACGCAGTGATAGGAATGAAAACGCGCGCATTCTTTCAAATCTGCTCAAGGGCTACCAGAGTACAGCGTTTATATATGTCGCAGCTAAACTCGGTTTGGCAGATATTCTTCATCACGACCCATGCGATAGCAGCAAACTAGCCAGCACACTTGGTGCCCATCCATTTTCTCTTCATCGTTTTTTACGCGCTCTTGTAGTATTCGGTTTATGCCGTGAAGAAAATGACGGGCAATTTTCTCTGACTGAACTTGGTTTATTACTACGTTCTGACGTACCTGGTTCAATGCGCGCGATGGCCATTATTTGCGGGGAAGAATACTACCACGCTTGGGGAGGACTCCTCCACACTGTAATGACTGGCAAGACAGCCTTTGAACATGTTTTTGGCATGAGCCAGTGGGAGCACCGCCAAAAGAATCCTGAACTAAGCAGCCAGTTTGATAAGGATCTTAGGCAGGAAACGGCCCTAATCGCCCATTCTATTGTGAAAAAGTATGATTTCTCAATATTTGATACAATTGCTGATATTGGAGGCGGAAGTGGAGCACTGCTTGCAGCAATTCTAAAAGCTTCCCCTAAAAGTACCGGGATACTTTTCGATAAACAGCATGTCATCGAAGAGGCACATGAATATCTGGCAGCCCAAGGCGTTATAGAACGTTGCAAACTTGTGTCGGGGGATTTTTTTTACAGCGTATGCAAACGCGCAGATATATATGTAATGAAAAGTGTCATACACGATTGGGATGATGAAAAGAGTAGCCTAATACTGGCCAACTGTCGTGCAGCCTTGAATTCTGATGGCAGGCTACTTTTAATTGAGCGTATTATGCCCAAGTTCGTTATTGATGATCCATCCACAATCCTTGTTGATATTCAGATGATCACTATTACTGGCGGACGTGAACGCTCCGAGGATGAGTATTGTGAACTTTTAAAAGCAGCAGGTTTCATAATGACAAAGATAATCCCAGCAATAGCCCCTTTCTTTTTAATTGAAGCTATACCGGCGTAAGTTCGGGATTGCCATGCTTTGACGATACCATTATAAGCGGTATATCGATCCCTGAATATAATGCCATTATAATTTTTCCATGAAATATGGGGCATCTTATCCGCCTATGCTTGACATCTGCCTGGTGCAGCTTCGTTGCCCCTGATTTTTAAGATTATGCCTTTCAGGTTTTTCTTTGACTGCCTTTTCAATAAGGGCAATAATGGCTTCATCACTCTTTCCCTCTCTTAATAAGGGGAGGAGATCGATTTCATCTTCAGAGAAAAGGCAGCTCCTCAGGTGCCCTTCGGCGGTTAATCGCAAACGGTTGCACACTGCACAAAAGTGGTTACTGAGTGCACCTATAAGGCCGATCTCGCCTTTTGCATTTTCTATTTTGTAACGCTGTGCCGGGCCATCAAGTCTGTTTCTTCTTTCTACCGGGACAAGCGCACCCACATTCTGAAGCCGGTTGTATATCTCAAGGACAGGTATGAATTTATCAGAATTCCAGTTATTTTCACCCACTGGCATGTGTTCGATAAATCTTATATGATAGGGTTTTTCAAGGGTAAGCCTGCCGAAATCTTCTATTTCATCATCATTTACACCCTTTATGGCCACAACATTTAGTTTGATGGGTGAAAAACCCAGCTTCTCCACCTCCTGTATCCCTTCCCACACCTGCCAGAAAAGATCACTGCCTGTTATTTTCTTGAATTTATCAGGCTTCAGAGAATCGAGGCTTATGTTAAGACGTTGGACGCCGCATTCCTTTATCTCGGCCGCATACTGCTTTAGAAGGACTCCGTTGGTTGTAAGGGAGATCTCCTCCAGATCCTCTATCTGGCTCAGGCTCTTCAAAAACCCGATAAAACCCTTGCGGACCAGTGGTTCACCCCCAGTAAGTCTTACCTTGCGGATGCCCCTGTATGTGGAAAGCCTTACTATCCTGAGTATCTCTTCATATCTTAAGACATTTTCGTGGGGTAAAAAATCGATCCCCTCTTCAGGCATGCAATAGATGCATCTGAGATTGCAGCGGTCAGTTATGGAGAGTCTGAGGTAGTTTATTTTTCGGTTGTTACTGTCAACCATTATTATCTTATTCATTTAATTATAATACACCTGTGTTACTTTAATGCTAATATAAGCTTGAACATTTTTAAAACAAGGCCTTTTGCCTCTCATCTGGGGTCTGAGAAACAACCTGATTATCCTCTATTGGTTTCAGCCTTTCTTTCAGGAGATAACGCTCAAACATCCTGTTAAACTCTGTCCATGACCCCTCAGTCTTGTCCCTGGCAATTATCCTTGCTATGCCGTTCACCTTGGCGTCAAGGTCATCCACAAAGTGCAGCACAAAAGCCTCCAAAAATTTTGGCTTTTTAGGCGAGCCAAACTCATACTCACCGTGGTGGCTTAAAATCATATGCTTGAGGTAAAGGGCGGTTTCAGCCGGGAATTTTTTTAACGCCGCCAGTTTTTCTTCAAGCATTAATACCCCCATTACCAGGTGTCCAAGAAGCCTCCCCTCATCAGAGTAATCAACAACCTTTTCACAGGTAAACTCACGGATCTTGCCTATGTCATGGAGAAAGGCCCCCGTTACAAGCAGGTCTGCATCCAGTTCCGGATACTGTATGCACACCTGTTTTGCCATACGGCACACAGAGAGGGTATGTTCAAGCAGTCCCCCGATATAACTGTGGTGGAAATTCTTGGCAGCAGGGGCCTCCCTGAATCTGGTTATAAAAACGTGATCCGAGAGAAATAAGTTGATCAGGTCCCTCATGTCAGGATTTTTTATGACCCGCACAATCCCCTTGAGATCCTTGATCATGCCCATGGGGTCATGCGGTGTGGCTTCAAGATACAACGAAGGGTCATCACACCTGGCTGGGGAAAGCCCTGTTAATGTAAGCTGCACCTGGTTTCTGTATAAAACCGCCTTCCCTGAAACAGCAATATTATCCCCCTCCCTGAACAGGGCGGAAAGGACCTCCGCGTTATCCCATACCCTGGCCTCTATATCACCTGTCTTATCAGAGAGGGTAAGGCTCAAAAATGTTGCCCCGGTTTTGGTCTGACCGGCCTTTTTGACCTTTACCATGTAAATGTCATTTACAGGGGCATCCTCTTTTATATCCTTAACCCATAGGTGATTGACCGTTGGGGGCAATCCGGGTTTTTCACCATTAGTCATCAAAATTGCCTTCCGGCCCTTTATCTGCTGCCAGTTCTGCTGCACGCTTCTTTATCTTTTCTGTTGTCCAGTCACCAGGATTTTCTATTCTCTTGGCCTTTGGCCCCAGATTGTATGACCCTGCTTTTATGATGGCATCTATTGCTAGCGGTGCAGTGTCCTTTGCATTAAAGACATTTACGAGAAGGTCATATACAAAATCCTCCACCCCCT
>CAZSZQ010000052.1:0-19230 GCA_964610475.1 uncultured Desulfatiglans sp. | reverse complement strand
GGTAGCGGGGGACGGATTCGAACCATCGACCTTCGGGTTATGAGCCCGACGAGCTACCTGACTGCTCCACCCCGCGATAAATAAGCACTGTTATATAACACTACTTATCTGTTGAGTCAATGATATTTATGCTATTTTTAAGGATTACAATGAATCGGGTATCTGAATGACAAAGGTTGAACCCTTGCCGGGTGCGCTCACTGCCCATATTTCACCTTTGTGGGCCTGTATAATCTTATAGGAGATTGAAAGTCCAAGTCCAGTACCCTTTTCACGTGTTGTAAAAAATGGCTCAAATATTTTTTTTAATTCTTCACTCGACATCCCCCTGCCTTCATCGCTTATTCTTACCTCGATACCGTCATTGATTTTTTGTGTTTTTACTGTGATAACCCCGCCGCCAGGCATTGCCTCTGTTCCATTTGAAATGATGTTAATGAATACCTGTTTTAATTTATCAGGGTCGCAGTTTATTTCATTTATTTCATCGGATAGATATTTTTCAAAACAGTAGTTATCCTGGCTGTATACACCAGTCATGATATTTAACACATCGGTTACTACGGAATTTATTTCTGAAGGCCTCATTACCAGTTTATACTCCTTTGTGAAATCACCCAGATTTGCTATAAGTCTCTCAAGCCTTGCGACTTCATCGAGGACCATATCGATCTTATTAATATCCTTTTCCCCTCGAAGGCTTGACCTTATCTGACTGGTAAACCCTCCTATTATCATCAGGGGGTTTCTGATTTCATGAACCACATGGCTAACCGCCTGCCCGACTGCTGCCAAACGCTCTGACTGGAGCATCTTTTTTTTCAGCTGTCTCTGACGGGTTATATCAAGGATAGATTTGAATCTTTTTTCAGACCTTTGCAGTTTAAGAATAAGATGGCGATATTCAGTAACATCCCTTGTAATTTCCAGAAAATATTTTTTACCCTCCTCTTCTGTTTTTACCTTAAGGGGATACATTATTATTAAGTATTCACGGGAGTCATGATTTTCATCTCCATATGAAACCGTCATTTCAACCGATTCGCCTGTATTTGAAACTCTTTCGACAGGACACTGTCCATCGCCCGTTTGACAGGGCAGCCATGTGCGTTCCTTCAACTCATAACACTTTTTACCTATAACATCATTTTTACTTAATCCGGTTTTATTCAGAAAAGCCCTGTTGATATCATTTATTATCAAGTCCTGGTCAATCACCATGATTTCTTCACTTACGCCGTCATAAAGGGATCTTAATAACAAATTGATCTTTTTCAGAGCCCTGATTTCACGGTTTTTCTTGTCCAACCGAGATTGAAGCATCTTTATTTTCAGGGGATCCTGTGCTTTTTTCATGTGCCTGCACCTCCTTGACAAATGCTTTTATCAGGTCTTTATCAGGATGAGAGTCTGTTTCTAAATGGTATAGGGATCGTGAGTACAATAATAGTGTTATGGCCTGGGATGATATTTTTCATGAATCTGTATGAGTCTTTCCCTGCTGACATGAGTATATATCTGTGTTGTCGATATATCAGAATGCCCCAGCATTATCTGTACCGACCTCAGATCAGCCCCGCCTTCAAGTAAATGTGTGGCAAAAGAATGCCTCAGGCTGTGGGGTGTTATCTTTTTTGTTATGCCGGCCATTATGCCATATTTTTTGATAATTTTCCAGAATCCCTGCCTGGACATTGAAGATCCTCTTGAATTAAGAAAAAGATATGCAACATTCGTCCCCCTGATCAGGTCCTGACGCCCATATGTAAGATAAATTTTTATAGCTTCTCTTGCCTTATCTCCCATCGGAATGATCCTTTCTTTAGATCCTTTTCCTATTGTCCTGATATATCCTGGGTCAAGGTTGACATTATTTAGGTGAAGGCCGACAAGTTCAGACACCCTTAACCCGGTAGCATAAAGCAATTCAAGCATTGCACAGTCTCTCTGTCCAAGGCTGGTTGTATTATCAGGGACAGAGAGCAGGCTGTCAACCTCATCATGACTGAGGGTCCCGGGAAGCCTGTGCGGGAGTTTTATCGGGTCAAGAAGCCTTGCAGGATTTTCAGTCAACCTGCCTTCGGTTATGAGAAATCTGTAAAACATCTTTATCGCAGAAAGATTCCGGGCTATTGTACGCTCTGAAAAGGAATTAGTTTTTTTTAATGATCCGGAATAGTTTGCTATGTCCTCCCTATTAACCTGAACAGGCATCAACCTTGTTTTATCAAGATATTTAAAAAATTTTATCAGGTCGCTGCTGTATGATGAGACCGTGTTCTCCGAAAGGCCCCTCTCGATTCTCAGATAGCTTAGAAACTGATCCAGGAGCGTATTACACTCCATATCATTTTGTTTCATAGTACTTAAAACCTGCTAGAAATCATAATATCTGCCATTTTCAGTCAATATCCTGGGGGCATCTTTTTCTATGACGACCATTTCTTCAAGGCGTACCCCTCCCCTGCCGGGGAGATATATACCTGGCTCAACCGTTAGGATCATTCCCTCTTCTAATTTCACCGGGTTCCTTGGGCTGAGTCGCGGGGATTCATGGATTGCGAGACCAACTCCGTGCCCCAGAGAGTGGCCGAAATACTTCCCATAGCCCGCCTTCCTGATTATATCCCGGGCTATTGAATCGGGTTTACTGCTTAACTCACCAGGCCGCACATATTCAAGAGCAGCCAGTTGCGCCTCTCTGACAATCTTATAAATCTCCTTAATTTTTTTGTCAGGCTTGCCCAGAAAAACTGTTCTTGTCATATCACAGCAGTATCCGCTCAGCCTGAGACCCACATCAAAAATAATATGATCGTTTTTTGTTATCTTCCTGTCAGAAGGAGCCGCATGGGGCAGAGCAGCATTCGGACCTGAGGCAACAATTGAATTAAAGGCCATGCCTTCTGCTCCTGCATCAAAGGAAAAGGATTCGATCCTCCGCGCTATCTCCTTTTCTGTCTGCCCGGGTTGAAGCGTATCAAAGACCCTGTCCAGCACCTTTGACATTATATGGGAAGCCTTCTCCATCAACCTTATTTCCGAAAGATCCTTTATTTCCCGCATTTTTTCAATAAGGCCCGTTAATGGTTTCATCTGTACGGGGATGGATAGTTTTTTTAACCTTGCAGAAAGCTGGTTATGAAGGCTCCATATAACATGGTTTCCTTCAAACCCAAGACACTTTCCCTTCACTTTTTCTATCTGTTCAACAAGTGTATCTTCAAAACTGCCCTTTTGTGTAATTACCCTAAAATCCAGGGCCTCATTTTCCGCTTCAACTGTATATCTGGAATCCGTAATTAATAATGCTTTTTTGACGGTGATAAGCAGTGATCCGGATGATTCATTCAGCTGAGTATCAACCGACTTGAATCCCGACAGATATCTTCTGTTTTCAGGCTGCACTATCCACAGCATGTCAGGGGTTTTTTCTGTTAATCCTTCTCTCAAGTCTTTGAGTCTGTTCTTATAAGGAGAGACCGTCATAGTTTTCCTCCGAAGAATGATATGGTCAAAAAAACGGATTTTTTTAGTTCAGACTGATTTTTGCTCAGACTCCTGAAATAATATGAGATTGTAAGTAATGTACAGCAATAAATATGTCAAGCTTTGTTGACATACAGGCTATCCCTTGCTAAACATATCAGCCTGATTTATATTTAACCTGATCAACACTCAGGTCTCCAGTTATTTCAAGAATATATTACCGGCATATAACTCGGTAATATAACTTAGGGATTAAGCAATCTGTCAGATAGAAAGATTTAAAAGTCAATGTCTGAAGGTAAAATAATTGAATATATAGAGCAGGGGAAAATGATCTGCTCGCTCTGCCTCCAGGACAAGGGTGGAAAGCTGCACCTGTTAACCCTGTTAAACAGGCTTGTAAACCTTCCTTCTAAACGCGCCGCCTATATTTCCTCCTCTCGTATTTCTACTGACCGCCCAAGGGAGGAATTACTCGCAAGGCTAAGGGACATTGACTCAAAGAGAATAAAACTGAAAGAGGAAATAAAGATCAGGGATCTTTGGGAATTGATCAAGGACGAAGATGAAAGTTTTGATTATAAATACCTTGCACAGCTCTGCTTTAGCGAGGATGTAACTGAAGACCATATATCCGCCTTAATCAGGGCACTGTTTGATGACAAACTCTATTTCAAGATGAAAGACGGTCAGTTTATCCCGACACCCGAAGACAAGATCAGTGTAATCGTCATGCAGCAGGATGAAGAGGCCAAAAAGGAAGAGAGGCTGACAAGGGGGAGTGACTGGCTGAGAAAGGCATTAAAGGAAGGAATAGAGGCCTCTGTCAGCAATAACAAGGATATAATTGAAACACTCATTGATCTGGCAATATATGGCAGGGAGTCCTCCGAATATGTATTCGGCAAGGAACTGCTTGAAATGGCCGGGATAACAGATACAGGCGAAGCGCGAAAAATTCTTGTGAAGTTAGGTGTTTGGGAAAAGGATGAGCCACTTGATTTGCTGCGTTACAATATAAGGCAGTCCTTCAGTGATATAGAACTTGATGAGGCCGGGATGCTGAATAAAAAAGGCCTCTCCACCACAGGTTATGAAAATTTATGCCACCTGAATCCTTTTACTATTGATGGTGCCGACACCCTTGATTTTGATGATGCCCTGAGTGTTGATTTTTTGGATGACCACATTCAGGTAGGTATCCATATTAGTGATGTTTCATCTGTAATAGACAACATCAGCATCCTTGAAGAGGAAGCCCTTTTAAGGGGATCTTCATTATATCTTCCCGGAAGGCAGATTCCGATGTTTCCCCCTGAACTCTCAAACGACAGATTGAGCCTGAAAAAAAACGCCGAACGTCAGGCGCTTTCCCTCCTTGTTAATTTTAACATGAATGGCGATATATTTGATTACAGGTTTGTTCCAAGCATCATCAGGGTAAAGAATCAGCTAACCTATGATGAGGTAAATTCCATATATGAAACTGAAACGGAAACAATATATCACCATTTATATAAACTGGCTTTAAAAAGAAAAATGTACAGGATTGAACAGGGTGCGCTAATACTATCTCTTCCTGAATTAAATATTTCAGTAGATTCAAATTCTGTTATAAATTTCAAACTGGTAGATCAGGAAACTCCCTCACGCATGCTAGTCGCTGAGATGATGATCCTCTATAACTGGCTTGCGGCAAGGTTTTGCCGCGATAATCATATCCCAACAATATACCGCGGACAGAAGGAGCCCAGCGAAAAACTACCGCTTGAAGAAACAGGATATATCTACTATGTATTCAGGCAAAGAAGAAAGATCTATCCGCTAATTATTGATGTAGAACCTCAGTTTCACGCAGGCCTTGGCCTTGACAGCTATATAAATGTAACCTCTCCCATCAGAAGATACTTTGACCTGGTTAGCCAGCGCCAAATGCTGAACTTTATGTTCAAAGGTACCCCTCTTTATAACAAGGAGGAACTTGAGAAGATAAGAATACAGGTTTCGGCAACACTTAAAGACCTCAACACTGTAAGGAAAAACCGGAATAGCTACTGGATTAACAGATACCTTGAAAAGAAGACTGGCAAGACCTTTTCAGCCATAGTCCTGGATGCACTAAAGACAAGGTACAGGGTCATTTTGACAGATTTTATGATTACAGTGGAAATGAAGAGAGAAAAAGAGAGTAATCTATCACCGGGGGATCAAATTAAGGTGCGGGTGATCAAGGCGGACCCGTGGAATGACATACTTAAGCTGGAACATGCCAAGGATTGAAACTGTATTTTTTTCTGTTACATCACTACATTTATTATTATTTTTGCTATAGGCAGGTCTCTCTTTTTTATAATCACCTCATTGCGGCCGGGCTTGAACAACTCACCTATTATTCTTGATTCTCCGGTCCTTAACCGGTTACCGTTCATATCAAGATTGACATCTTCATTATTGAACAGGTTTGTCGCTATCGCATCAAGGAAAATTTTATCCTTTGAAGAAAGTGTTATGGACTCATCAGGCCTGAGCAAAACATGCCCTTTGTTATGGATCTTTAAGACCAGATAATCCATTTTCGGTTGTGTAAGCCGGATATTAAGGCTTGAAATCTCCTTTTCATCCTTTGTAATTACAATCTGATAATTTTCGCCCTTGCCCCCGGTTGAATATCTTTCCATGAGGTCTCTGCCTGTATCGATATAATAACCCCTGTCTTCACCGGTATTATTCACCCGGTCACCGACAAAACCCTTGAAATTAACAACGCAGTTTTCAAGTGACCTTGGATAGAGATCCAGAATTTTTATCTTATCCCCCTTCACCACATCACAGGTGCTACCTTCCGGAAGAAGAACTACCTTTCCATTCAGATCAACGGATAAGAAATCCATTTTTTCCCGATTAATAACAATCGGAAGACTTTTAGAATGTGATACGGATTGTTCACCCGCCTTTATTGGGATTTCACCGAATTTTTCATTATCTTTTCGTACAATCATCACTGTGTCTTTATGTATGGTGATATCCTTTCTGTAGTCATTAATATCCCCGAATCCAAGAATATCAAGGCTCAAGCCTCTTTCATAATTTGATTCAATATGTGAGATATTTATTGTATCCCCCTTTGCAATGTTCAGTCTCTCGTCTTTTTTAATTACAATGGGAATTTTATTATTTACTGATATAACCAGGTATTTTAAAGATGGGGCATCAAGTGTAACACCAGGCGATTGCGGGATAATACCGAATTCCTCCATAAAGGCATTTATAACAAGATTATGAAATAACACCTTGAGGTCAATGGCCGGAAGAAATTTTGAGGTCTCAACACCAAATGCAGGGATATGGTGTACATTAAGGGCATAGTATGTGGCCGATTTTCGTTGTTCCTTGTGAGAACTGTCTGAGGCGTTTGTACGCGTGTTCATGAAATTAAATTTATAGAGATCATTGCTGATATTGGGATTTACCTTTATTAAGACCTTGCGGGCAATATCACCCAGAGGGATAACCCTGTCTGTTCCCGGCACTTTGTATGATTCACAGTCAGCAATTATGGATTGCCCGAACCGGTCGGGATTACGCCACTTGCTTATATAGGTAGGATGGAAAAACCCGGTCCCATCGTGGAGATTTAACAGATAATCGCTTTCGCTTATTAGCTTTTTCAATATGGTAACTATTTTATCTTCCATGCTGTGGGTATTGTCTTCATGGGTAAACTTCCGGTTCATGTCCCCGTTTGGTCCCCTGTCATTCATAATTATGGAGTAGAAGTTTGCGCGAGGTACAACAATCAGATTGCCTTTTTTCAGGCTCATGTCAGCATAGGAATCAGCAGATAAAAAGCCTCCGGGTTCGTTTCCCTGTATTCCGCCGATGAGCATCAGCGTTTTTCCTGGTTCTTTACCATATATCCTGTAGATATTCAGTTCATATGCGGTATTCTGGAAATAGACAGTATGTTCTCTCTGTGCAAAGGTATCCGGTGTAAAAATGGTTATAAGCATTATTAAAAAAACAATACACAAAAAACTATGCTTTTTAGCTAGGGGCATTTGCGGATACATCCAAGACAGGGAACTCATTTTCAAGAAGTAGGCGACCCGATCGGTCATAGGCAATAATTCTTATAAAAGAAGGTAGCCCTGAGTCAGGATCTGTATTAAATCGTCGTTGATATGGTTTAAATCGTTGTATCAAAAATTGCTGACCATTTCTGTATATAACAGGGTAGCCATTTGACAGTTCATTTCTCGCATTATTCCAGACAGAAGGACAGTCTTTATTTCTATCTAGAGCAATTATATGGATATAACCTTCAGCCGGGCTCTGTTCAGCCATATTGTTTGCCATTTTAAAATCAAGGATCAAATCGGGGCCATCTCTCCGGAATACTATATCACGCACCTCGACAACATTTTTTTCAATCTCTTTTCCTGGGACAGATTCAAGCATCTCTGTTTTACCCTGTGTTATATCAGACGGCTTCCCCTCTTGAGGGGTTTTATTGACGGCTATATTTTTATCATCTGTACCCTCTGATCCTTTCTTGAGGGTGGAGATATAATCCTCCAGCCCTTCTGTATACAGCTTGTCCTGCTCCAGGGATTTTGTTTTTTCACTAAGAGCCGCCTCCAGGCCCTGCAGATATTTAGACCGGGATCTATGTGTAAAAAAAAGATCAAAATATAAATAGAATGCAAGAAGGGAGGTGATAAGATATATGAAAAGGAAGATCAACGTGTATAATATAAACTTCCGGGATATCATAAATGAGCGGGGTTTTCCCACACTCCCGATCAGCATTATGGTTATTTGGTCTGGATTTCCACCTTTAGCCGATGGCGTTTTTACCGGAGTGGGGTCCAATCCTCTTCCATTATCTTCCAATCTAGCCCCTTTCTTACAAGAAGGATATTTTTTCTGCCCTTATCTCTGTAATCGTCTGCCCTATATTTCTGGGTGAACCTTATTTTTGCCTTTTTCCCAGATGCGAGGGACTGGATCTTTATGTTACTGATCTCAACCGTTATATTATCATATTTTTCATTCAGCCTGCGCCGGTGTTCTTCCCAGGCATTTAAATCCATGTTGCGGGATTTGAATTCCCTATCATAACATGAAATATAACCGGAGATATCTTTTTTTTCCCAGGCACTCTTCCATGAAAGCAGGAACTTCTCAATTTCTTCTTTATTAAAATCGGAGGCTTTTTTTAAGGAGACCATCTTCGGCTTTTCACCGCCTCTAAAAGTCTCAGCCATAATTTTCCATTCAGCACTGTTCTGCGTCAGATATAATTTTTTTGCACCCTGGGTATTAATACCCGATGCCCGGTATACCTGTTCAAACGATGCTATTATTACCCCTTCATGTGAAAACAGGTTAAGGTCATTTACTTCAACATTGATACTTTTGTATTTGTCTGCAAGTTGTTTCTTGTAGTCTTTCCATTTATGCCAGTCTTTTGAGCCGGATCGAAACTTTTTATTGTAAAAGGACATATATTTATCAATGTCTTTCTTTTCCCATGCGCTTCGCCATGACTCCACAATATTAGCAATATATTTCTTATGCTCATTGTTTTCCATTTCGGGAACCATTTTTATCTCAGAGCTTATTATGACAGGGGTTTCGTTGAGGGTGATAATAGTTGCAAGTTCTTCGATATCACTGTTATTGAGTGCAACACAACCATTTGTATCATTTGGTTTCAGTTCTTTATTTGTCCCGTGAAACCATATGCCGTATCCTCCTTTGCCATCCTTCCGGTCAATAACATTAGGGTAATCGAGCGGAATGGCCTTTGTCCCGTAAATAGGGGCAAGGGAATTGCCATCATAAAAATTGGTAAAAAAATATATGCCTTCGGGTGTTTTCCGGTCGTTCTGCTTTTGTTTGGGCCCGCCATTTTCTCCTGTTGAGCAGTCATATACCTTGTAAGGTTTATACAGATTATCTCTCCTGTAAACCATTACCTTATGTCTGGATTTATCGACAAGCACAGCATATTCAGGGCCGTTGTTCCAGTCCAGAAGACATGAAGGAACCAGTTTTTGTGTGTTAATCGGTTGTGATACCCTGTCAGCATAAGACGGTATGAACATGAGTTGGATTATTATGACAATGGAAATAATAAGGATGGTTTTTTTTTGTGTTCCAGGAGATGATATCATAGAATTTCTTAATTTTTTTATAATTGTGTATTTCTAATTATTTCCTGATAATTAACCAGATAGAAGTAAAAAAATCAACAAAAAATAATTTGCCCAATACCAAATATATAGAAAAAAATAGAATAACAACCCCAATATAATGAGGAATATGCCCTTTTGAGCTGTTTTGCCGGGTCAAAATATTGTCCCCTGGTCATCGGGATTTTTTTGACAGAATCCGGTATTTAACCTATAAGGTTACTGTCATCTGGTTACATTATTAAATCCGGATTTTGTAGTAGGAATCATGGCAAGGTTTTTAAGCCGCGGTAGATGGTTACAGCATAATCCGGGTTAAATGGAGGCCATCGAATGGGCAGCAACCTGATCTGGATAGATCTAGAAATGACAGGGCTCGATCCTGAAACAATGGTAATTTTAGAGATAGCATCTATAGTTACAGATGCAGACCTTGATATTATTGCCGAAGGACCTCATCTGGCAATAAACTACCCTGAAAATATACTCGGTTGCATGGAAGAGTGGAGCCGGACCCATCATCAGGCCTCAGGCCTTCTTGATCGAGTTAAGGCTTCGAATTTTGACTGTTCACGTGCAGAACAGGAAACCCTTAAATTCATATCTGCCTATTCACAAAAGGGAGAATCCCCTCTTTGCGGTAATAGTGTCTGGCAGGACAGGCGTTTTCTTGTTAAGCACATGCCCATGCTTGAGAGCTATTTTCATTACAGGCTGATTGATGTGAGTACCATTAAGGAACTGGTTTCAAGGTGGTACCCAAATCTCACCCCCTATAAAAAGAAAAAGGACCATCTGGCATTAAATGATATAAAAGAATCTATCGGAGAGCTGAAATATTACCGTGAAAGTGTTTTTATTTAGTTGACCGTAAAATCCACCCCCTGTTTGCTATTGTGATACAGATATGCTGATCAGGGATGGGACGTCTTTAAGAGTTGGTTTTACGCATAGTTAACCTTGAAGCAGCAAGGTCAAAATTTTTAGCCACAAGGGTTTCAAATTCTTTTCCAAGAAACTGCCGGTTGTTAAAAAGATACCACTTGGTGCTGTTCCAATATTCCCTAAGTTCATGGAGGTCACTGATCTTTTCTATCAAACTGTTTATCTCTTCCAGTTTGGCTCTTTTTAGATTGTCATTACGCAGTTCATAAAGGTCGTTTAAACGATGTACCTGATCCTCCCTGAAACCTATTTCAAGTGATCTGCCCATAAGATCGGTATAAATGGCATTGACTTCCCTGAAATCATTCGCATGCATCATTCGTTTTTTAACCTGATCAAGGATTATGTCAATATTTGCACTAAAGCGCTTTTCATAGGCCTTCTCAAGCAGCACTTCATAATCATCAGTATAGTAGCTGCTTTTCCTCAAAAACTGAAGAGTGTAATGAAAATAACTTTTTAACTGGTCAATATCTTCTATGTTATCCATTAACGAAATCCGTCTGGACATATCAATTTCATCTTTAAAATGGATAGAAAGCACCTTTTTTTCTTCGTCCATTTCCAGGATTATTCCAGTTTTGGCATTGAATAAATGATCAAGCTTTTTCCTGTTATACCAGATATCCTCAAGAGATATCCGGCTAAGGGCATCATTTACCGCTTCATATCTCCTTCTGATATCCTTCAGCATGGTCAGGTAGCTCAGGCATGCAGGCCTTCGGTCATCTGCTTTAAAACGTTTTGCCCCAAGAAGAGACAGAAGGAGCAATTTCATCAGATTATCATAACTAAGGTATAGGCTGACGTTCTCAAAACCATAGAGCCTGATATTATCTTCTCCAAGTTGCTTAAGGACAAAGTGTCTTACAGCCTCTGGCAGTTTTTTTATGTAATTGTATATTCTTAGCGCCTCGAAAAGATCCTTTTCAAAGGTTGCATACCCCACACTTGCATATTTTCTCTCCTGGTAAATGTACTGGAGCGGGACATGTGCTATCATCTGTGAGAGATCGAGAAAATCAACATACCTAAGCCCCCTGAACTTGAAAAACCGTTCCAGGGAAAAAATTAGTTTTCCGGCTTCACAAAATCTCTCTGAATTTGCGAATTCTATTCCCCAGGCGGACAAAAACTTGGCAGGTGTTTCATTTTCCGGGATGCCGTTCCTGTAATATTCCTCAAGGGCAAAAAACAATCTGCCCTTTTCTATGTATTGTTCCTCGAGGTAAGCATCTAATGTGGTCTCGCCTTTTAATATTCGGAGACACAAATCCCTTAGACTGAAAAGCCTGCTGGCCAGGTCCTCAAGTATCTGATCTTCACCAAGGGCTGAGATCATTATTACCGAGCACAGAAAAAAGGCATCAAAGAGATATACATCTCCTGCATCAATTATCTCTCTTATGGCAGAAAGGGTATATTCTCCCCTGACTATATGATGAAGTCGGTCATGATGGGCAATCAGAAACCTCAGATACTTCTCTGCATCTTTTCCCATGCCATATTTTGCAGGGATGTTTTCTTTCTGTAAAAACAGGGAGCCAGCCTGCGCCTGGTCGGCAACATTAATAACATCCTTATATTTTACTCTCAGGGCAGCACTCATACCGATGTCCTGAAATATAAATGCCTTTATAAGTGCTTCAAACAAATTTTCATGCCTTCTCAATCCTCTCGCTATATTTGCCAGTTCCTCAATCTGGGTTTCATTCAATCCGACAATCCCGGCCGCATTGGGCCCAAATTCCCTTCGGGCAAGCTTATGTAGTGCAGCAACATCCTGAAATCCCTTGAGGTTCCCGCTTATCAATGCCTGAAACTTTTTTGTACAGATTAATAAATGATCAATTACTGCTGTTTTACGATACAGGTTTCCTTCTCTTCCAAGTCCACGCAGGTCGTTGAGTTCGGGGAGAACCAGATTAAGAATAGACGGTGAATAATGGAACAGTCTTTCCAGATCGCTGAACAGTATGTCCGGCTTAAACAGGACAGTCTTAAAATTTTTCTGTATTAAATGCCTTAGTGTCTCAATTCTCTTTATCCATTCCGCCTGACGTCTGGGTATCCTTAATCCGGTGATGTCTCTATTCACAAGTCTTTGATGACTTTGATAAAAATCTTCAAGTCCGGAGAAAAGGTTTTCCATTTCTTCAAGCCTTTCAAGAGGGATATCAGACACATAAAAATTTTTATATTTTTTGATGAGGATGTCGAGGTTGAGACACGTGCTGTCTATATCGATATAGGTGATATCCAGACTCTGATCCTTCTGGCTTAGATACAGTTTGAAACCTGTATTTAAGATGAATACAAGCTTATCTTCATATAACTGCTCGGCAAATTGTCTCAATACCCCTGGGGAGAGGTGTTCGGTATTGATAATGCTTGCCTCTTCTTCTATCTTTTTGACCCGGCCGGCAATGTCCGAGTATATTGAATCACCCAGGATGGGGTTAAAATTGATAATATTTCCTCTGGTCACATTGACAGTAAACCACAGCAAAATAAACCCGGGCTGGCTGCCCAGTCTTTCAAACAGATGACCAGTACCATGAAACTCGATATTCAGGAACTTCCTGAAGATAATAGGCCTCAGGAGCGGATCATCACTTAAAAATTTATTTTCAAAATGTTCAACATTTTTTACAAGGGTGATTATATTTTCTATGTTTGCAAGTTTGTCATCATCATAATCCGCAAGGGACTCTTTTTCCATTTCCCCTTTTTTACTTAACTCCCTCCAGTTATCAATAAACTGGAAATGTTTCATCATCAGGAGCATTTTTTTTATCAGCTTGTATTGGATACCTCCCATGGCGGATACCTTTTCGTCAAGGAGACTGTCCCAGTCAATTTCTCTGTTGGTGGTGACCCTGAGGGCCGATTCAAACAGATCAAAAAGCTCCGTTACCAGTACAGGATCAAGATCCGCCCTGTTTGATGCCACGATCTCAGCCATGCTCATCAGGCGGCAGTATCTCAGAAGATTAATAGCTTCGGTTTGGTTATATGACCGTGCAAGATCAGTCATAGGTTTGAGTGTCTTTTCACTCATCTTGCCGGCAAGAATCCTTCCTCCGGTTGTATGCCCTGTTACAACAAGACATATTTCCTTCAGTTCTTCCAGGCTGAATCCAAATAAACTCAGGATCTCCAGGTTTTTTAAGACCCGGGTTCTGTATCCTTCTATTTTATCGGGATTGAGTTGAACTTTTATCTTCTGGATCCTGTTAATCTTTCCTATCAGACTGATTATCTGGTTTACGCCGCTGTACCTCATCTTTACACTTTCAAATGGTTCGCGGATCCTTTCCAGATAGCTTTCCGGAAGTCCTTTATATGTCTTGTTTTTTATTTCCTTTAGTACCTTGAGGGTCCTTATGAGGTAATCAAAAGAATCCCTGTAGTCAGCTATCAGCGGTAATGGACAACCAGCAAGCTCAGATCTTGAAACCTCTTTTTTCAGCTCTCGGATGTTTTTATTAATCTTTCTTTTTTGCGCCAGATATATAAGCAGATAGTCGGGTGTATACTCTTTTATTTCAAACCTCTGATCCCATTCCGCCTTTACGGATTCAGGAAGAACGGACCGGTAGAATATTTCATCAAAGTAAATCGATATTAGTTTGAGCCAGGTTTTTTCCTGACCTGTAGAATTTTTACTGTATAGGGGTAAATCCAGATAAGGAAGGCTGTTGATCTCTTCAAGGGAAAGATCCGATGATTTTCTCCCCTTTAACAGTTTTTCCCTGTGTTCCTGGCCTATATTGACCTGTTCAAGATATCTCTCAAAATCAAATATATTTACTTCAAAAGATGTGTCAGTGCTGTCATATCTCTTTTCTGTTTTATAAACATGGGAAAATAATAGAAAATTTTTTTGTTCTTCTGTGGTTTTAAATGTAAGCGATGCCTTACGGTTTGTCTTATGTATATACCGGTTCATAACAATAAACAACTCGCCGTTCGGTTTCAAGACGTTATATATCTTATCGAGCATATATATAATGTAATCCTGCAGCTGGTTCTTATTCAATGCATTCATTGAACGGATTAGAGACATCTCAAGGGTGACCATTTTATAGAGGTCCCTTGTAATTATTACTATATCAAGGTTTTTTCTGATGTCTCGCAGTTTATCCTGGGAATCGATAACAATAAATTCATGCTCCTTGAACCTGAGTGCAAGGTCATCAACTATAGGGTCATCCATGTGTGTCAGTATCCCTATCCTATGACTTTCCTGCATGTATTTCTTGCGATGGCCCTTGATTATTTTACTTATTTCTTCGGCCTTGCTCTTTATATTTGTGAATGATGTGGCAAGCAGGTGGCTTGGGATAAGGTAGTATGGTTTGCCCAGGCTGGAAAACCTTATCAACAGGCTGATCTTCTTATAAATGCTGTTGATTTTTCGAAAGGTTGATCTGATTTCATCAATCTGGTTGAAATCTATGGAGTCGATAATGTTCTGATCGGTCTTGCTCAAACGGTCATATATTTCAAAAAATCCGAAACCATAGGCATTACCGCCATAACGGCTGGATAATAGAGCGGGGTGCCTGTGCGCGGCGACTGTACCCGGAGGGATATCTGAAGGATCAATCCCGAGCTTTGCATATTCATCAGGCCGGATAATCCCAAATGGGTCCCCCTCTAAAAACCCGGGGAGATTTGTTATGCTGGAGTCCAAAGTAAAACTCTTGCCTTTCTCTTTTTATTTCACTGATCCATTCTGCTGTTATCTTATAATGATATGTGATAATAATTTCAACAGATTAAACATCTTTTCTTCCTGATCCATTTTAATAAAAAATATTTTAAGGTGCAACAGTCAATGGTTTTATTGTCACCACGATCACCGTGGAAACCTCCTTTTGGAGGCTCCGCCTGCCTCTGTCGTCATCCGGTTCTCAAGGTCCAGGAAGGATACCTCTCACCAAAAATGATGCTGAGTCAGGCAAAGCGCGTAACCGGCACCCTTTTATTCATTTGATATTTTGGGGATTGTCTCCTGTATTTTCTTCAAAAAAGGAAACAATATGTAACTATCTGATTAATTTAACCCAGATTTTGCAGAAGGAATCGTAGCGAGGGTTGAAAAACCATAGCGAAAAAGGAAGTTGCAACGATTTTGACCCGCAGGCATATGCACTAATATGTCGAGGATCAAAATCGTGAAACGACTGTTGCAGCAAGGTTTTTCAGGCCGCAGCATATTGCTACTGAAAAATCTGGGTTAAAATTAGACTGAGCCCGGGCTGTTATAATTCATAAGCAGAGATGTACCCGTCAGTATTATCAACAATCCGTTTTCGTTTGTTTATGCATACAATACAGTTACAGCCGGGTTCGAGAGGATGAAGGCCTTTTTTTTCAGCAAGCGCCCATGAAGCATCTATCATTTCCATGATAAGTCTTTTGTCGCGTTTTATTATTTCACTGTCGTTTTTCATATTTTAAATCCTTCTGCAGGGTTTGCTTTTTCATCAAGCATCCTGTAAATATTATCAACCCTTTCTCTTTGACCAAAACGATCAGCATAATAATATATTTTTTCCTTGTCAGGCAAATCAAAAACAGGAGGCAATAATCCCTTTTCTGCAACCTGGAGTAATTGTATGATATCACCATCATCTTTGAAGGAACGTGCAGGATTATTGGCTATAGCCAGCAGTTTTAAAACTATATAATCTGCCGGTTGAATAACCGGATGTCTTCCTAAAAGCTCATCATTAACCATAGCGCTCCGTTTGATAATATCCTTGCCTTCAGCAGTAGAGGCAAACATGAAATCAACTTTACCGAAAACGCCCAGTTCCGAATCAAACTGCGCAAATGACCTGGTTTTCTGAAAACAGATATACCCTGATTTTTCCATAAGTGAAATAATATGATCGCAGTAAGCGTATTCAGTCATTATATCAATATCAGCAGTAAACCTCGGTGCGCCATATATGCCCAGTGCAAGGGCTCCTATTAAAGAATAGGAAATTTGCATCTCATTAAGTTCTTCTGAAATTATACCAAGCATGTGAACCAGTTTTTGTTGCGCCATCTCTTTCTGATTTCCTGAATTATTGCATTGAATACTCAGCAGAATTTTTATATTAACCTGTAATTTATATATATAATGCAATTTTTCGGCAATTATCTCAACAATAAATATTACACTCATCTATATACAATTTTTAAAAGCGTAACTATTGCAGCCTGTTAAGAAGTCAGTTCATATACAAAGAAAGGAAATGCGGTTCTTGTTAATTAGTCCAGTTATCGAGTTTCAGGCTTTCTATTTTTTTAAAATGTTTTGTATTGTTTGCAACAAAAATAAGATTGTTTGCCAGGGCGCAGGAGGCTATAATAAGGTCAAATTCATCAAGTGAAGCCCCCTTTGTTTGCATTGAAGCCTTGAGCCTTCCGAATATTTCTGCAGATTCTTTACCAACCTGAATAATTTCAATACTTGATTCAATAGTCTTTATCTTAGCCAGGTTGCCTGAAACACGCCCTGATTTATATGCACCATAATTTAGTTCCATAAGGGTTATAATGCATATTTTCACAGGATCGTGAATGTGCTTTTCAAGATTCTTAATTATACTCTCATGCCCCTTAAGACTGTATATAACAGTGTCGGTGTCAAGAAGGTACATTATATCCCCGTCTCAAGCTTTTTTGAGTTTTTTCTATCCTTTTTAATATCCGCGATGATATCTTCGGCAGGTCGTGCGTCATCCCATGAGCCTGACAGACCAATCAAGACCTGTGCCGGACTTTTTATCTTTTCTATCTGATGTTGTTTTGAAAGATAATTTTTTATCAGCATCAATACCTGCTGACTTACAGATCGATTCCGTGACGCAGCTATATTTTTAATCTCCTTGTAGAGATCATCATCTATGCCCTTAATTTGAAGATTTGCCATTATTATCACCTCATATAATGTTCATGAAATAGAATGCCAATGTCATGAATATGTCAATAGAGTTAATAAAATAACGAAGAATAATAGTGTTGTTGTCCCACCGTCTTGTCAGGGCGTCTTGTCCCGGTGTAGCCCTGGCAAAGACGGAAACCTAAGTGCCCGTCCTCCGCAGTAGCTGCTGCTACGGAGGATGGAAAGACTGAAAATTAGGCGGCCAGGGAGGACACAGAGAAAAACGAGAGAGAATGGATTCAAGCCTGTGGGAATGCCTCCGGAACAAGAAGCGTGGAGGGATAAGTGGAAAAAACGCGGAGCGTTAAAGATTGCGTTCCCGCAGGGACCATGAGAGCGAGAACTTAGGGGAAAACACCCCAATAAACCCGACCATATTTCATAGAATTGCAAAATAGTCTTGACTATATTGCAATTCGCTGCATAATAGTCGGAATTATATTTTTATATGGTATAACATGGAGAGAAAGCAGAAAAACTTTATCCTTAAGGATCTTAAGAAAAAGATGGTGTTTCTGACCGGCCCGCGCCAGGTTGGCAAGACCTGGCTTGCAAAGGATATTGCCCGCTCCATTTCAGACAGTGCCTACCTGAACCATGACAGTCTTGAAGATAGGAAGATCATCAAAAAGGAGGCGTGGCTGCCAAAGACCAGGCTTCTTATTCTGGATGAGATCCACAAGATGCCAGGATGGAAGAATTTTCTAAAGGGTGTATATGACACCAAACCCGAGCATATGATGATCCTGGTAACAGGAAGCGCAAGACTTGAGACATTCAGGCATGGAGGGGATTCTCTTGCGGGCAGGTATTTTACACACAGGCTTCTTCCACTTTCCCCCTCTGAAACGGGTACCGATAACCTGGAGATGTTCATGAAGAGAGGCGGGTTCCCTGAGCCTTACCTTGCCGGGGAGGATGTGGACGCTGACCGCTGGCGTATGCAGTATATTGACGGCCTGATTCGCACTGATATCCTGAATTTTGAAAATATACATCATCTCAAGGCCATTCAACTGGTATTGCAGCTCCTGCGTTCAAGGGTATCATCACCTGTTTCCTATAAATCCCTGGCAGAAGATGCTGGCGTTGCAGTAAACACCATCAGGAAGTATATACAGATACTGGAGGCACTGTACATCGTCTTCAGGGTATCGCCATTTTCCACAAATATCGCCAGGTCCATAATAAAAGAGCCAAAAATTTATTTTTTTGATACAGGCATGGTAGAGGGAGATGAGGTTGTCCGCTTTGAAAACATGGTTGCCTTAAGTCTTCTTAAACATGTCTGCGGGATGGTTGATTATCTGGGTAAACCCTATTCCTTAAATTACATGAGGACAAAGGACGGTACAGAGGTGGATTTCTGCCTTGTAAACCGCGACAAGCCTGAACTGATGATAGAGGCAAAAAGAAACGATTCAATGCCAGGGAGATCAATCCTCTATTTTAATAAAAAATACAATATCCCGGGATTACAGACTGTCCTGCATCTCAAACAGCAGAAGATAGAAAAGGGGATAGAGATAAGGTCTGGCGCAGATTTTCTTAAATCATTATCGTACTGAAATAACCCCGTTTTAGGCAGAGTCCTTTTGAAGAGAGACAGGGCGTAACGACTCTTCACCCCCGCCTAACCTCCCCCATCCAGAC
>CAZSZQ010000051.1:13274-19545 GCA_964610475.1 uncultured Desulfatiglans sp. | reverse complement strand
TTAATGAGGTATGCACTACACACACCTATGATGAAAGGATAGAGACCATAAGGGCCGCCAAAAGCTCAGGCATGGAAACATGCGTTGGCGGTATATTCGGTATTGGTGAGCGAGATGAGCAGATACTGGAGTTCGCATCTGATATTAAAACGCTCAATGTAGATTCAATACCTCTTAACTTCCTTGTGCCCATACAGGGCACACCCTATGGAGGGCTGAACTGGCTCACACCAAATAGATGCCTCAAGATAATCGCATTTTTCAGATATTATTTACCGGATAAAGAGATCATCATCTGCGGCGGCAGGGAAAAGAACCTTAAGGAACTGCATCCATTAATCTTTTATGCAGGCGCAAGCGGTATGATGACAGGGAATTACCTGACCACAGATGGCCGGAAGCTTGAGGATGACCTGGCGCTGCTTGAACAGATGGGTTTTAGTGTGAGGGGAAAATAACTCTGCGTTATCTCAACACCACACTGTTACTGATACCTAAGGTTGTCAGCTCCGCACTCAGCTCCTCTGCCCCTTCCTTTGTAACAAATGCACCTGCAATGAGGTTATCAAAATTTTCATCAGCAATGATATATGGTGAATACTCATTTTCTTTCAGGATATTGATCATGCCTTCAAGACCCTCCCGCTCAGTAAAACTCCCTGCATAAACAGCATAAGCGGTCTTTTTTATCTCGCCATCCATAATTAACTTTTCATTGATATATGCCCCAGCACTCTCTTTATCAGGAAACTCTCCTGTATATACCCTGTACCATATCCCCTTTTCACCAAGGTTGACCTTCACCCAGAAGGAGGTAATCCCTGCCTTTAAATAGTTATCGAGCGCACGCCTTGCCTGATCTGTACTGTTGAATGAGCCCAGGTAAACGGAATAGGGGTATCTCCCCTCCGGATATTCAGGTTTAACCTCTTTTGGAACACTGTCAGGCTTATCAGCTGTATTGACCGAATTAATCCTCAGAGGTTCTGTCTCTTCCACCTTTGGTACTTCAACATTGGATGAACTCTCTGATATTTTTTCTTCGCCACTTTTTACTTCAGGTGAAATGTCTTTCTGATCGGGCTGAACCTTTGCAGTAGGACCGGAATCCTTAATAACCCCTATTTTTGATGAAGGATACCTTTCCGGAAAAAGTAAATTTTTTTGCCACCATATTCCTGCAACGAGAAGTAAAATTGCAGTCAGAGGCAATAAAACCTTTATTCTCCTGTTTGTTTTTTCCCCATTCTCCTGCTTGATCTTTTTGTCAACAGGCTGTGTCTGATTACCGGATAAATCGTAACTGGAATATTTATCTCTAAGGGTTTCAGGTATCCAATTAAGTTTCACACAGTTTAAGACAATACCCATGAGCTTACAGTTAACCTGTTTTAGTTGAGCGGTTGTTCTTTTCAGTATTTTTTTAGATACAATCTCCGGCCTGTTAACAATAAGAACACCATCAACCTGTGTGCCCAGAAAAGTGGCATTGGCTGTGGAAATTAAAGAAGATGAGTCAAGGATTATTATGTCATATTCCTTTTCAACTTCACCTAAAAACTCAATGAATTTCTGAGAGATTATCAATTCGGAGGGATTTTTAGGCAGCATACCTCTTGTAATGATGTTGAGATTATCCAGCCCTGGAGTCATCATAACATCATTCATTGACAAACCGCCGATAATCATGTCTGTAACCGTCTTTACGGCATCCTGCCAGGCGCAGGTTCCGAGTAGGATATCTGATAACCCGGGGTTGTTTTCAATGGTAAAAATCTTTGACAACACCGGGTTTCTTACGTCAGAATCCACCAGAAGTGTTTTCAAACCTGCCTGGGAAAGAGTGATCGCAAGATTTGCCGATATAATGGACTTGCCTTCCCGGGGGCAGCTGCTCGTAACAGCAAGGGTCTTTATTTTCTGATTTTCTCTTATGAATTGGATATTGGCGCCAAGCGACCTCAAGCTTTCGGAAATAATGGCCTCCGGAGCAAAATGTGTTATCATGGTAAGAGTGCGGTCAGGTGATGACAGGACAGTAACCTTTTCCTGTTCTGATTTCATGCCGGTTATGAGGCTTTTTATATCAATCCGTGGGATAACTCCTATAATTTTAACATCAAGTGTTTTTTCGATCTCTTCTATAAAACCGGCAGAATTTAAAAATATCTCTGATACAAAAACTAATATCAGCCCGATAACAATACCTGTCAGCATCCCTGCAAGGATGGTTTCCCAGATTTTTAGCGGAATGACAGGAGTGGAAGAAAGCTGGGCCCGCTTAATTATCTCAACCTCATTTGGTTTTTCAGCCCGTTTTATCATGGCCTCCTGTTTCTTTTCTTCAAGATATGAGGTCATGGTTCTGAGTGAATCAATCTCTCTTTTCAGCCTGTTGAAAACAAACTTTTTTTCCATGAGTGAATTTATTTTTAAATCAAGTTCCTGTAACCCACGCCTGAGTTCATTCAACCTAACGGTGTTGGTTTCACCTCGGATTTTTTCCTCTATCTCATTTTTACGCAACAGCAGGTTTTCACTCTGGAGATCAATTGATATCAGCTGATTATCCTGGCTGTATCCGTTAAACTCTGCTTCTGATTTTTGAAGATCCTTCCTGGTAGTCAGGAGTTGATCATCGATGTATTTTAATGCCTCATTCAATTGTTTTTGCTGTTTCTCGGAATTCCGCCTGCTGTAGGCTTCAGCCAACTCATTTGCCATATTCTGCGCAAAGGCCGGGTCTCTGTCTGTTATGGTAATATAGAAGATATTGGTATTTTTTTCGTTCTCAACATATACCTTTGCCTTAAGATCCTCCACAACAGCTGCAGCCAAAGGGTCATTGACAGTAATTGTTTGTTTTAGCAGTGATAGCTTTTGAGCAACCTCGGTTATCAGGTCATAACCGGTTATTATACTCTCTTGCGTCTCCAGATTATTGGCTCCAGACCATGGGAATACCTGGGAAAAAAGGCCTCCAAGTGTAAGTTCCTTTTCAAATTTGATGCTGCATGTAGATGAGTACAGGGGCGGATAGGCCTTCCATATCGAATAAGCGGCGCTGAACAGCACCAGAAGGACAACCGATGTGATAAGAATAAATTTTCTTTTTATCAATATGTTCCAGTAGTTCGCCATAACTTAGCCGCTATGTGTTAGTCAGCCTCTTTTTTCTCAAGGTCATCAGTATTGACGCCTTTTATAATATTTAATAAAGGATTGTCCGCAAGATCTATTTGCTGTCCGGCATCCAATTTAGTACCAGCCCCGTCATACAGCATTTCAATGACAGGGCTCAGGGGATGCCTCATATCTGTCGCTATCACTTTTCCAATAAAACCATTGTTCAGCGTAACACAGGAATTTACAGGAAATAAAGAAATCTGATCCAGAAAAATCTTTACTATTTTTGGCGGAAATTTCTCCCTGCCCTCTTCAATAATATATTTTATTGCATCTGTCTGGATAAATCTGTCCCTGTAAGGTCTGATATTAATCATGGCAATATAGGTGTCAACAAGACCGATAATAGCGGACATATCAGGAATTTCTTCTCCAGTTAAACCTGCAGGATAACCTGACCCGTCATATCGTTCATGTATGCACAGGGCCGTATCGGAAAGCCATTTGTATCTTTCCCCAAGCTTTAACAGTATTTCATAACTTGTTTCAGGGTGTTTTTGTATGAGGGCATTCTCCTCCACTGACAATTTATCTGTGGCTGTTAGAATCTTTTCCGGAATTTTATAAGTTCCGACATTTTCAAGAAAGGCGGCAAGCCCGAGCTTCATCATCATTTTGATGTCATACTTCATCCCCTTTCCAAGTTTTAGTGTGGTTAAGGCGACAGTAACGGAATGAACAGAAATATCAAAGGCGCCGTTTTTTACTGACACGGCATATTCATATAGATCATCAATAAGGTTTTTTTCTATAATCGCATACAGATCAGAAAGGATAAGAGCAGGGCTGATACTCATATCATTTTTAACAGCATGGCCTATTTCATTCATTTTATCAACAAAGGCACTGTAATATTTTTCTGTCTCGATGTTTCGCACCCGTCCGGGCAAGGCCTCATTACTTACAGAATATTCAACATTACGGGATTTTATAAGTTCTGAATCACTCAGCCTGAAACCCTCTTCATGACTTGTAGCTTCAGGCTGCTTTTTCTCCCTGTCTTTTTTACCCTTCACCCTGATTATGTCAGAAAAGCGTACCATCGCTTATAATATTCTCCACTGTTTTTTTTGTGATTAGATTTTGTTTTGAGCTTGCACCTACCAGCAGAGACAGGTCACACAGATTATTTATTTTTCTTGGCACACCGCCCGTGTGTTCATATATCCTCTCAATTGCCTCATCAGCAAACAGGTTGTTTATGCCTCCTGCCTTCTCCTGCCTGTAGCGTATATATCTTGCAGTCTCTTCAAGGTTGAAAGGGGTCAGGTGGTATTTTATTGCGATCCTCTGGTCAAGCTGCTCTATTTCTTTTATCTTTTTTATTAATTCCGGCTGGCCAATAAGTATAATGGTCATAAGAAACCTGCTGTTCAACTGGAAATTGAGCAAAAGCCTAATTTCTTCAAAGGTTGATTCATTGAGAATCTGGGCCTCATCGACAATAAGAAGCGTTTCTTTACCGGCATTCATATTTGCCAGCATTTTCTCATTGAGCACCCTGAGGCATTTAACCTTTGTTTCAGGGATATTCTTTATGCCAAACTGGTATAGTACCTCCTGGAGGAATTCTACAGATTCAAGCTTGGGATTGATAATAATTCCCACATCATATTTATCTTCAGGGAGTTCCCGCACATAGACCATTGAAAGAGTTGTCTTGCCGCATCCTATTTCTCCGGAGAGCATGGCACTGCCTTTTCTCATTTCTGCAGCATAAATCAGTCTGGTGAGTCCCTCCTCATGAGACTTTGAGAGATAAAAAAAGTCCGGATCAGGTACATTTTCGAAGGGGAATCTTTTGAAATTCCAGTATTCTAAATACATAATGATAACCTAGTGCCCCACTTCATAGATTCAGTAACATATGACATGCACCGTTATAACCAGCCAGGGGGTGAAAGTATTTTGCCTGTTATATTCTTTTTTATCAATTAGAAAGTTTATCAAACAATGTTGATAACAAAGATAAAACAATATATTAATATTTAAGTTATAGTAATAAAATAGTAAAAAATATTTATATTAATACCTGACTATTTTAATAAATGAGGTATACCATGAAGAGTAAACCCCTTTATGATCCTGAAAAAGGTAAAGGCCCTATGAAGGTAGCTGCCTTTATGTCAGGTTCAGGCAGCAATATAAAGATGCTGTTAAAACGCGAAAAAGAGCTGATTCAGGAAAAAGGAGTCTCACCTTTTCATGTTGTGTTTATTTTCAGCGACAGATCGGATGGTGGCTCACAGGCTGAAAGGATCGCCCTTGAAAACGGCCTCCCATACTTCAGTTATGATATACGAAGGTTTCACAGCATGCGGGGTTTAAGCCGTACAACGCATACTGCCTCCGGGCTTGAAGCGAGAAAAGAGTATGACAGGGTAGCAGCAAATCTTGTTGCGTCATTTGATATTGATCTTATTGCCCTGGGCGGCTACATGAGCGTTACAACACTTAAAGGCTGTGTAAATGTGCACCCGGCGGATTTATCCATTCTAACCCCTGATGGTAAAAGGAGATACACTGGTGACCATGCTGTGGCTGATGCCATTCTTGCAGGAGAAAGGTATCTGAGGGCATCCACCCTATGGACAGATCAGGGTGTGGATACCGGCCCCCTGCTCATGGTATCGGAGCCGGTTGAGGTAAACCTGCATGAAGCGATGGATACTATTAACAAGAGTCCCGAACTACTGAAACAGACCGTTGAGAAACATCAGCAACGTCTCAAGGAGAAGGGAGACTGGGTAATATTCCCACGGACAATAGAACTGATAGCAGAAGGCAGATTTACCCTGGATGAAATGAACAGGGTATATGTGGATAGAAAGCCTGTGCCGGGGGGATACAGGGAATAAGTGAGAGAGATGATTCCTGTAACGCCTAGATCCTGTACATCCTGATTACCGGAAAAACGTATCTCCCTCCCTTTATATCTGCCCTGCATTAATAACTGTCCACACCCTGCGAGGGCCTGACTGTTAAATGCTGGTAATCCAAGTATCTTCAGCAGATAAAGTGTATAGGTAGTGGAAACCCATTTACCATTATATAAACTACTGTTCCATAAACCGTCTTTGCCTTG
>CAZSZQ010000051.1:0-13174 GCA_964610475.1 uncultured Desulfatiglans sp. | reverse complement strand
CTTTGCCTTGAACTTGAAGTGCATTACCTTTTCAAAATCCTTTGCAACCTCTTTTATAAACCCTTGCATGCTGTCATGCAACAAAAGGATAATGATCAGGAATCTGAAAATTCAAATACACAATAATATACACAAAAAACATTTATTGCATTATTGTTGATAAAAGTATACAGTGTGCAAAAAAGATGCTATTGTCATCTTGATTTTAATAACAGGTGTTATTTTTATATAAACCGGTAAATGAGGGCGGCATTATGGAAACAAAAAAAAATGCTGGCGGTCTGCCAATAGCATATTTTAAGGAAATATCAACCTGGCTCCACTCCTCTATCATCAGCCAGGATGAGTTGCTTGAACTAATCATTAACAGCGCCACCAGAATGATGGCTGCAAAGGCAAGCTCTCTTCTTCTTTTGGATGAAAAAAGCGGAAAATTATTCTTCAAGGTGGCAACCGGTGAGAAGGGGAAGGAAGTAAGGCAGTTTCAGATCAACATGGGCGAGGGTATTGTAGGCTATGTTGCCCAGACAGGGGAACCTCTCCTGATCCCTGATGTAAGCCTTGATCCAAGGTGGGATAAAAGGATCAGTGAATATACCGGTTTCAAGACCAGGTCAATTGCCTGCGTCCCGATGAAGGTGGATGAAAGGGTAATCGGTGTAGTTGAGATAATAGACAAGGAAGATGGCACATCCTTTACCCAGGAGGATGTAAAGGCGCTGCTATCCATTGCTGATCTCGCATCAATGGCCATTCATAACGCCAGAGAAATGAACCATTTCAAACAGGAAAATAGAAATTTAAAGGATGAGCTGAACAGCAAATATCAGATAGTAGGTGAATCAAAAAGTATGAAAACCGTAATCTTTGATTCGCTCAAGGTCGCCAACTCAAAGGCTACAACACTTATCCTGGGTGAGAGCGGTACAGGAAAGGAATTGCTGGCAAGACTTATACATCAGGCGGGCCAGAGGAAGGCCAAGCCCCTTGTGATCCTTAATTGCGCAGCTTTACCTGAAACACTGCTTGAAGATGAGCTTTTCGGACATGAAAAAGGCTCATTTACGGGTGCTGTCGGGAAAAAGGTAGGGAAATTCGAGCTTGCTGACGGTGGAACCATTTTTCTGGACGAAATAGCCGAGATGTCTCCGGGGATGCAGGCAAAGCTCCTCCGTGTATTGCAGGAAGGGGTTTTTTACAGGATCGGAGGCGCAGAGCCCATTAGTGTGGATGTAAGGGTAATTGCAGCCACAAACAGGGACATAACAAAGGAAATCCAAAAGGAAAAATTCAGAGAAGATCTTTTTTACAGGCTCAATGTGGTGCAGCTCCAGATCCCGCCCCTGTGCGAGCGTAAGGATGATATCCCGCTTCTGGCAAAATATTTCCTGGATATTTTCAAGGTGGAGACAGGGCTTCCGAACCTGAAGATATCAATGGATGCTATGGAGAAGATGATGAAGTATAACTGGCCCGGCAATGTAAGGGAACTCAGGAATGCCATTGAGAGGGCCGTGGTAATGGGAAACAGGCACGAGATAATGCCGGAAGATCTTCCTATAGGCACACATGACATGGAACAGCCAGGCCTTGAATTCGGATTAACCCTGAAGGACGCCCTTGATAAATTCAAAAAGGAGTTTGTCAGGATAAACCTTGATCACACCGGCGGGAACAGGAGTAAGGCTGCAAAGATCATGGATATTCAAAGGACATACCTGTCCAGGCTGATCTCACAATATAACCTCTAGGGCCGGATAGATAAAATGCGCGACTCCATTAACTGTCCCTCATGCGGAGAGACAGTGTATAAATATAGAAACCCATTTCCGACTGTTGACATTATTATCAGGATAAATGGCGGCATAGTCCTGATTGAGAGAAAAAATCCGCCTTACGGATGGGCCCTTCCCGGAGGATTTGTTGATTACGGAGAAAGCCTTGAGAGAGCAGCAGTAAGGGAGGCAAAAGAGGAAACATCTCTGGATGTCAGGCTCTTGTCACAGCTTGGTGCTTATTCTGATCCCGTAAGAGATCCCAGGCATCATACCATATCCGTGGTTTTTATTGCTGAGGCAGAAGGCATTCCAAAGGCGGCTGATGATGCCTTGTCTGTAAAAATTTTTACCTATGAGAACCTGCCTGAAATCCTGGCATTTGATCATAAAAAGATCTGCATGGACTATTTTTACTTTATTGGACAACCTGAAAACCCCTGTTGCCCTAAGCTAATCAAATGAAATTTTCAAAAAAATTTTTCAGATATCTAAGCCTTACAGGTTTGTCTTTAATAATGGTTGTCTGCCTTATAGCACTTGCAAACCATCTCATACAAAAACCAGGGGTTCAACAGTATCTGATAAAAAAGGTATTTAATGAATTCGGCATAAACATACAAACCGGTAAAATGGTGGTTGATATCCTTCACGGTCCCGGCGTATTAATCCATGATGTGAAAATGACTCTGGCCGATAAGGCCTATAGTTTTAATGCCTCAGATTTGCATATCAGCTTTAACAGAAGGCGCCTTTTCACAGGTAAATTATCTCCTGTAAGTGTTGATTTAAAAAATCCGGTAATGGAGATCCCTGAATCAGCTCTCATGAACTACATGAAAATAAAAGAAAAAGAGGTACATATTATACCTGTTTTTAGAAGAAACGGGATTAACACCCTTCATATAGAAAATGGGGAGCTCATAATCAGGGGGCCTTCCGGTATTATGGTTCACAGCCTTACTGCTGGTATAGAGCATGCCAAGAATACATCAAATACATTTAAGATATCAGGCGATGGGAAAGTAGAATTTAAGGGCGAGGAATCTGTATTTAATACGAGCGGCATTATTGATATAAACCCCGATGATCTCCTCTCAAGTACGTTCAGCGCATATTTGAAGACAGAGAATACTTTTCTTGCCTGGATTCCTCTTCCTGCAAAACATATTAATGTAAAAAAAGGATTTCTTGATAGCAACCTCAACATTTCAGGCAGCCCGGAAAAAGGCGTAAGCATGAGCGGATCTTTAGGATTCAAAGCCCTTGATATTAAACTGGTCAACAAAGAACGGTCAAAGAACTACAACATTCCGGAACTTAATCTTAATCTAACTGCCTCAATAAAGGATAAAATAATACACATTGATTCGCTTGATATGAAGGCCGGGGATATTGATCTTGATGTGAAAATGCTGCTTGATCTGACCAAATGGAAAAATCCCTATATAAAACTTAATGCAAAAAGTGAATTCATGCCTGTCAAAGCCTTTTGTGGTCATTTTCCTTCTCATATAACACCGTCCTGGCTTGAGGAGAAACTCTTCCCCATGTTTGAAGATGGTATAGTACAAATGGACAAACTGGTCATGGACGGCACATTCGAACAGTTCAAAGAGTTTAAGGATGATGGAGACCCTTCCATATTTAATATGTCCCTTTCCTGTAAGTCTTTCATTATCTCAAACATGGGCATCCGGATCCCTTTTACAGATGTTTCCGCTTCAGTGGATATCCGGGACGGGAACCTGAAGATTTCAGGGTTGAGCGGGGCATTCGGCGTTTCACGAATAAAGGAGGGATCCCTGGATGTACAGGGAATGGCAAATGATCAAAAGGTGTATAAGGTATTCGTTGAAGGCGACTTTGATATCAGGGAACTGATGACTCACCGTGAAATGTATGTGGTTCCGGAAAAAGCCCGGCAGCAAATAGATAGATATAAAGACCTTGAAGGCAGGCTTATCGCAAGGACAACAATCCTTTACCAGGAGGACTGGGATCTCCCCAGGATTTTAAACGGAGATTTTTCCTTCGTTGACACCTTGTACCACAGGCGGCCCCTGGATATCCCCCTGCGTTTCAATCAAATGGATTTTCATTTTTCCGGCGATGGCAATAACACTTTTGAAGGGAATGGTGTTCTGGGAGAAACACGCTTCAGTGCATCAGGAACCACTCTGATATCAGGCAGTGAGTTGTTTTTTACACATGCCGGTATTAAAGCCAGTGCTGATATTAATCAGCTTATTGGAGGATCTGTTAAACCTGACAAGTTTCCAATTTTATTCAAAGAGCCCCTTCCCCTTGACATAACCATGGAAAAAGAGGGAGACACATACAGATATTATGGAAAGATTGATACTGAAAGATTTGTTATGAATTCAGAAAGTCTGGTTTTCCGGGCAGCAGGAATTGGGAACAGTATTTCCTTTGATCTTACACAGCATGATAATGGCAAACTGGATCTGAACAATATCGTATTCAAATCCGGGAATTCCAGGATAACGGTATCGGGTGAATGCTATCTGACAGAAGAAAAGTTAAACTCCTTCAAGGTCATGACCACCGATTTGTCTCTTGAAGATTTTGTTATACAATTTATTGGACGTAATTATACCCTTTCCGGCAGCCTGGATGCCGATATGGGTTTTTCCTTTTTCGGAAAAAACCTGAGCATGATAGAGATAACGGGAAACCTGACAGGAAAGAACATGTTTTTCTCTCGGGGAGTTTTACCATTACCTGTAAGCGAGGGCTCTTTTCGCCTGGACCTTTCAGGTAAAAAAGGATTCATTAACCGCTGTGACGTTAAATTCGGGGATCATCCTCTTCACATGAAGGGCATTCTTCGCGGATGGGATCGATTAAAGGCTGATCTACTTGTTACAACCGATTATATTGACCTGACTGAATTAGTCATGAGTGAAAGAGATTCATCTGATAATAGTACCCCGCCATATGGAAAGCCTTTGTTAAAAACAGCAGATATCAGCCTGAAAATAAATGCTTCCAAAGGTATCTGGCGGAAACTTGAGTTTAAGAGGTTAAATGCTGAAATGAATTTTACATCTGAAAACATCACTTTAAAAAATGTTCAGGCCGAGCTGGATAAAGGCGATGTGTCTGCCAGCGGAAAGATCAGCAGGGGCGGTGCCGAAAAAATAAACATATCAGGAATGTTAAATCTTGATAGTCAACCGGCAGATAAATTTCTTTCCGACATGGATTTGGATGACATGGGCATAAAGGGAACGGTTACATTGAATTCTACGTTAAGTCTCGAAGGAGATACTTCAGACGGGCTATTGAAAATTCTTTCCGGTAAAATAGAAAAAGCGTTTATTACGAAGGGACTGCTGAAAAATTCAAGGGTTTTTCTGAAGATACTGGATTTTTTAAATATCCCTGACAAGTTCAAGGAACGCCCGCCGGAGATGAAAGAACAGGGCTTTTATTTTGAAAACATAGAGGGAACTGCCGTTATAGATAAAGGCATCCTTAAAACCGACGGATTTGTGATGAAAAGCCCGGCCTTTAATGCTGCCGGATCAGGTGAGGAAAACCTGTACATGCAGACGCATGACATAAGACTCCTTGTTCAGCCACTGGGGAATATTGATTTTATCATCAGTTATATCCCCATCGTAGGGCGTATACTTGTTGGGGATAATGAAACCCTTTTTACTATTGGCTATGATGTTAAAGGATCATGGAACAAGCCTGATCTTTCTATTGTACCCATGGAAAACCTTAAAGGGCTTTTGGGTGTGTTTAAGCGGATGCTTCTTACACCATATAAAATTATCGAGAATATAAACAATGCTGCAAAAAGCATGAAAAAACCTGACCCGGAAGAGGCAGACAATATGGAACCGGCAGAACCTGACAAGTAATAACTTATTGAAAAATAAAATACTTTTTAAAATTAATCATGGACTTGATCCAATTTTAAAAGCATGATAAACCCTTTTTTTAATTATAGCTGAAAATATTTTAGTAAACAGAAAGGCTTATGATTATGGCAAAAATGGACCTCGTAGATATCTTTAAGAAACGGACCAGACATCCTATGCGTCCAAGGAGTTCTGATTACATAGAAAGGCTTTTCCCTGGATTTAAAAATATAGAAAGCGAAAGCGGCTCTCTTATAGCCGGAACCTGTTCCTTTATGGATAAAGACCTTTATGTAATAGGTCAACAAAAGCCAAGGCTTTCTGATCTCAAAAGCCAATCTGATCTGAAGAAGCTGAATTACGGGATGCTTACATCAGGAGATCATTCCATTATTCTAAATATATTGAAAAAGGTGCGTACCGCCAATCCTGAAAAAACATATATTTTCTGTATGGTTGATACCTATGGTGCAGATATCTCCATGGAGTCTGCAAGACATTTTCAGGCATTTTTTATCTCCCATTGTATCAGGGAATTTCTGACCATCCCGGTGAGAACAATCTCTCTTGTTATAGGCGAGGGAGGAAGCGGGGGTGCACTTGCTGTCCAGTTCACGGATATCAGGGGACAGATGGAAGATGCACTTTATGCAACAGCTCCGCCTGAAAGTACCGCCTCCATACTTTTCAGAGATGCAGATAGAATCAATGACGCCCTTACCATATTGAAACCGACCGCAAAGGAGCTGAAGAAACTCGGAGTAATAGACCGCATTATCCCTTCTTCTGAAAATGTAACAAATGTTGAGGAGATGGCAGAGAATGTTAAACAGTTTCTAATAAAATCCATAAAAGATCTTTCCAAATCCAGAGTAAAAAAGCTCCTGAAAAAAAGACAAATAAGGGCGAAGAATTTCGGACTCTCAAAGGGAAGTGGAACGCTTCACGATATAAAACATTATATAGAAAAACCCATAAAGCACTTTTTAAAAAAGATCCCGCCGAATATAAAGATAGTAAGCTATTCCAGCATGGTTGAGGTAAGTGAAGACTATGGAACACAGTATGAAAATACAGATCAGGAATTCATAGAATGCGGAGGGGTCCCCGGAAAGGAAAAGAGCAGTGATGGCTGCGGGGAACTTATAGCGCTTAAGGATTTCTTGAAGAACTATTATGTATGCCCGAAGTGCGGATATTCATATACCCTGGGAGCAGAAGGCTGGATAGATTGCATTACGGATGAGGGCACATTTTATGAACTGTACAGAAATCTTACTGTTGATCAGTTGCTCGAGAGCGAATCTTTAACAGATTACTACAAGGATTTTCTGAAAAGGCAGGAGGGCAGATCAAGATTCATGGAATCACTTGTTGCAGGCAGCGCCAAAATACATCATTTTCCTGTTGTACTGGCAATAAGTGAATTCTATTACTGCGGCGGGTCAATGGGTGTTGTATTTGGTGAAAAATTCAGGCGTGCTGTAGATTATGCTATACAGGGGAACCTGCCGTTTATAAGCGTCTGCTGCTCAGGAGGTGCAAGGCTCTACGAGGGCATATCAGCACTTATGCAGATGGTTAAAACCATTGAATCTGTTGACCGGCTTAAAAGACACGGGTTACCCTATATTTCTATTCTTGCAGACCCCTCTACCGGCGGGGCAATAGCGAGCTATGCGGCACTTGGAGATTTAATAATCGCTGAGCCTGGTGCACTGGTGATCTTTACAGGTCCGAGGGTAATGGAATCCAGAGGTTTTCCCGTGGATGAAAACCTGGTAAGGTCACAGGCCCTTTTCAGAATATCGGAAGACATATACAATAACCTGGATATCTACCATGACATAAGGGGTATTCAGGAAATTTGCGAAAGAAAAGACATGAAATTTGCACTGGCCAGATACCTTGAGCTTTACAAAAGGACCAGTCAGCGGAAAGGTAAAAAGGGCTGACATCCCGGTTAGTCAGTGTCAAAGCTGTCTATCAGCTCTCTGATGGCCGGCAGGACATATATCTCGCTCAGATCAAAGGGAAGAAGTGCCCTAGCCATTATTTCTATTTTATCATCAAGGGAGGCCTTTGAATTTATAATTATCATGTCTTTACCCTTTACTCTGCAAAATCCTCCCGGGAAAAAAACGCTTTCTTTAAGGATCTTTTCATACCTGACGGTTATTCCAAGGCCCCTTGCAAGCTCCTCCATCTGACCTAAGATTTCTTCATTCTGAGTACCCTGCTTTTTCTTCATTTATCTCCCCGGGAAATCATCATTAAACCCAGATGTCTCTATATCTGTTTTATTCATGGGTATACTTGTTCAATTTACCCGCTTATAATAATTTCCCGCAAAAAGGGCAATACATAAAATCGGCTTCCACTCTCATACCGCAATTTTTGCAGGAGTGCGGATTGTTATTGTAGATATGGCCTGTGACAGCTCCGTCAGACTGAACGCCGCAGCTTTCACAAAACAGAAAGGAATCCCCTTTTTTTACCGGTATCAGGGGGATAAAAAATATGGAAATGTAATGATCAATCCTTTTGTAAAATGCACTTAACCGTCCGCATGAAGGACAGAGCACAGGTTCTCTATCAACAACAATTGTTTTTGGCTGTATGCCCCCTATAAAAAAAAACATAAAAATACACCTTTTTTATTAATGTTTTGTGCCGTTTATGTTATCAGAATTCATAAAAGGGAATCAAGTTGGAGTTTCAACCCTTTAATTTCTGATATGGGAGGCTTAAAATGAGAAAAACAGGAATCGTTAGGGATAATAGGTATCTGGATCATTTTATGGGGGCAGCTCATCCCGAATGCCCTGAGCGCCTTAGCGCTATATACCAGATGCTTGATGAGGAGATGAAGGATGTTTTTATCAGTGTACCTGCAAGAGAGGCGCTCAGGGAAGAGCTCTTATATGTGCATTCATCCGGTTATATAGATGAAATCGCCTCGACCGACGGTCTTGAATCCACATACCTTGACCCTGACACCCAGACATCGCCGGGCTCTTACCGGGCCGCACTGCTTGCGGCAGGAGGCCTTTGCGAGGCAGTAAAAATGGTAAATTCCGGGGAGCTTGACAATGCATTTGCACTTGTTCGTCCTCCGGGGCATCATGCAGAGCGTTCCATGGCCATGGGTTTTTGTCTTTTCAATAATATTGCCATAGCCGCCATGTATGCCCGAAAAACCCTGGGGCTTGAGCGGGTGCTCATTGTGGACTGGGATGTTCATCATGGTAATGGAACACAGCATTCATTTGAGGATGATGACTCCATCCTGTATTTTTCAACACACCAGTATCCTTATTATCCGGGTACAGGCTCTTATGGCGAAATCGGAAAGCACAGGGGTGCGGGCAAGACCGTCAATATACCGCTTCCCACAGGTTACGGTGATGGGGATTTTGTGTCCATATATGACAGGATCTTAAAACCAATCACCTATGAGTACAAGCCTGATATGATCCTTGTTTCTGCAGGATTTGATATTTATTTTAAAGACCCGTTGAGCAGCATGAATGTCACTCCGGAAGGGTTTGCCGGTCTTACAAGATTAATAATGGATCTGGCCGACAACTGCTGTAATGGAAAACTGGTAATAACCCTGGAGGGCGGATATCACATAAACGGACTGAGAGACTCCGTAAAGGCAGTACTTGAGGAGCTGGCAGATATAAGGAAAACCAGTATTCAAGACCTCATGTCAAAGGCAAATGAAAAAATTGTCGCATTTGCGCTAAAGCCTGTATTGGAAATTCACAGGGATTTCTGGAAAGGTCTTTAAAGATTTATGGCAGGAGATGGTGATGATCAGAGAAGAGGTAAAAAAAGTGCTGGCTGCACTGCCCGAGGGCGTAAGGCTGGTGGGCGCAGCCAAAACCAGGAAACCTGAAGAGATCATGGAAGCCATCGATGCCGGGCTTGAGATAGTCGGGGAGAACTATGTACAGGAGGCAGAGCAGGCTTTTATTAAAATAGGCAACAGGGTAAAATGGCACATGATCGGACACCTCCAGAAGAACAAGGTAAAAAAGGCCGTTAACATTTTTGATATGATAGAGACAATAGACTCCATGAAGCTTTGCACCCTTGTGGACAGGGCATGCAGGGAGACAGGCAAGGTCATGCCTGTCCTCATAGAGATAAACAGCGGTGAAGAGGACCGGAAGACAGGGGTAATGCCGGAACAGGCTGTTCCACTTATAAAAGAAATTGCCACTCTTTCAAATATCCGGATTATGGGGCTTATGACAATGGGCCCATTCACAGAGGAACCGGAAGATTTGAGGCCCTGCTTCAGTAAAACAAGAGAGATTTTCGACTATTTAAAAAAGGAGGTTATAGAAGGGGTTGAGATGAAATATCTCTCAATGGGCATGTCAGAGTCCTATAGAATAGCAATAGAAGAGGGGGCAAATCTGGTAAGAATAGGCACAATGATTTTCGGAGAACGGAACTACCAATGAGCCGGTATGTCCATAAAGAGATGCGTAAACTCATGGGGACTGCAATCCATAAATACAGCATGACCGAAGAGGGCGACCACATCCTGGTTTCTGTATCAGGCGGAAAAGACAGTATGTCACTTCTGTGGCTTTTGCGTGAAAGGCTTAAGAGACTTCCCATTAAATATAAAATAACCGCGGCTCATGTGGACCCGGGGTTCGGCGGGGATAATGCTGAACAGTTGAAGGCATATTTTGAAGAACACGATTTTGATTACAGAATACTTACAGGTGATTATGGCCCAAGGGCGCACAGCCCCGAAAACCGTGAAAACCCCTGCTTCTTCTGTTCATGGCATAGAAGAAAATATGTATTTGAACTGGCCAGAGAACTCAAATGCAACAAGATAGCCCTTGGCCATCATAAGGACGACATGATAGAGACCCTTTTCATAAACATGTTTTACGGCGCCTCTTTGAGTACTATGCTGCCTGTACAGGAATTTTTTGATGGGAAGGCAAGAGTGATAAGGCCGCTCTTTATGATTGATGAACATATAATAAAAAGATATGCAAAAGAGATGGAATTCCCTGAAGTGAATACAGGATGCCCCTCATCAGGACGGTCAAAGAGGGAAGAGATAAAACAAATGCTTAACACACTTTATAAAACCAACAGAAAGATAAAGGGTAATATATTTCATGCCATTCAGAATGTTAAACCGGAGTATCTGTTATAGTATCAAAAGTGTTATCTTCTTTCACCCAGAACTTCCAGCACCTCATCGATCTGATTGAGTGTTATGCGGCCATCTTCAAGTAATATCATGCCGATTTTTCTGTGGGTGCCAAAGGCTATGTTTTCTTTTACCTGGGTCTCAATGGCTTTTAACATCTGATCCATCGTAATAAAACCCTTATCAACCGCTACTTTTCCAAAACGGACTTCATTGTTCAGTTCGGTCATGACTGATCCTTTCCGAGAATATTTCTTATACAGATATATCTAGCATTTATCCTGATGCGGTTCAACAATTACTCATATGTGAAGCCCCTGAATCATCATTATTCATGTTGAGTTTATTTCGTATCCTGTCAATGGAAACAAGCTTGTTGTTCCTGAGTGACGGGGTAAGAAAGGACTTGAGTTTCACCTCCAGCATCCTTGGATGCATTTTGCTTTCTATTGCCAGGATACCGGAGAGGATCATTTTCTGAAGCAGGAGTTCATGGTTTGTCCTTTCCCTTAAATTTGCGGCAAAGGGCAGTAACAGAAAGTTTGAAAATAAAATCCCGTAAAGGGTGGAGACAAGGGCAACAGGCACTGTTTTTAAAATAATGGAAGGGTCTCCTATACCGGAGATCAGGCCGATTAAACCTACTATGCTGCCGATGAGTCCAAAGGCAGGGCACATTTCGGCGAGTGACCTCAATATCCTTTCTGATTCATCCCTGCGGATTTTAAAAAATGACATTTCTGTGTTCAGGATATCGTTAATCTCCTTTGCCGGATATCCGTCAACAAGGAATCCAAGTGCGCGCCTTAAAAAAAGTATGGATGTCTCCTCCTCTTCTTCCTGAAGCGAAAGAAAACCCTTTACACGGCTCTTGACAGAGATATCTATCATCATCTCTACAATCTCATCAGGCTTTTTGAGCGGAGAACGGCAGGAACGTTTGAGCACCCTGTATAGATTTTTAAGGCTTTCAATCTTAAAGCTTACAAGTGCCGCACCGATAGTGCCTCCTGTTACAATAAACAGGGCGGCCAGGTTGAAATATAATTTCAAGTTTCCGTCAAACGCGAAACCGGCAAAAATTAAAATCCCGCAGCAGACCAGTCCTATAATTTTTTTTCTTTCCATTTTATCTCTCATTAATAGTATTTGGATTTTCCAGAATGTGATCCTTTGAGATGATTACCTCAACCCTTCTGTTGGCGCGGCGTCCTTCGGGTGTATCATTTGATGCTATCGGCCTGTACTCCGCATAACCTAACACCTGAATCCTGTCAGGAGGAATCTCTGTCTCTCCGATCAAAAATTTTGCAGCCTCGCAGGCCCTGGCAGCAGATAATTCCCAGTTTGAAGGAAACCTGTCGGTATTTATAGGGACATTATCCGTATGTCCTGCTACAGTAACTGCATAACCCTTATCCCTGATCAACTCCCCCACCGCAACCAGAGACCCTGATGCGGCCGTTTTGATTTCTGCACAACCGGTATCAAAAAGTATGTCACTGGGAAGAATAATCTTTACAGCCTTGTCACTGGTAAGCTCTACAGAGGTAATATCCCTGAAATTTTTTGCCCTGAATGTTTCCATGCTCTTTTCATAAAACTCTGATAAATCATTATCCTGAACCGGCTTATTGGCCTTTATTCCGGCTGAAGGGTATGCATAAAGCACACAGAAGAGTATAAACATGGTCATCATCAGGTCAGACCATGGCACAGACCAGTGTGAATTTTTTCTTATCTCTTGGTTAAGAAAGATCCCCGCCCCGTTCATAGGCTCAAGGACTTCTGTCAGTTCATTGTTTAAAATCTCTTCAGATGCTGGGAGATTTTCTTTATTAAAATCCAATCTTTTCTCCTGGTAATGATATGTGTCGATAGATATATCCGGCAAGATATTATGCCAAAACCATGCCATATATATGCGGCAAGTTAACTCATTGATATGATTTGTATATAAATGCGAGGATAGACTTGAAGAGGGATGTTTTAGGAATGTTCTTCCCAGCTGAAGAATGTGAATAAGGAAAGTTTATCCTACTTATACTTCAAGGAATATAATGGTTTCCCTGCAGCCAATAATCCAGTAGTTTTAACCGTGTCAGTTTTTTGGCAGAAAATAATAGACAGGGTACATGAATAATGCAGGTAAAAAACACCGGTAGAAAGAATTGATTTTATGGTTTTGTTTGTAGTATAAATATAGGTTTACGTTGACAGCTCATTTTATCTTTTTTTACTAATAAAGACGATTTAACTGTTTTACACATAAACATGTAGATAATAAGGGGGTAATTTATGGCGGAAAC
>CAZSZQ010000050.1:3800-19762 GCA_964610475.1 uncultured Desulfatiglans sp. | reverse complement strand
CTGATTATTTACCCAGGCAGAACCGGCTGAATATCTTGTCATAAAGGTCATCCCCCGAGGCCTCGCCTGTGATCTCTTCAAGTTTTTCTATGCCGCTTTTAAGGTCAAAAGAGATTATCTCCATTGGGTAATTCTGTTTCAGGTTGGAAACAGCATCCCTGAAATGCCCAAGCGCGGTTAACAGGGCGGTCTTCTGCCGGATATTTGGTATGAGATGGTTTTCGAGGCCTGTATCCGAGCCGGTTATTTTATCGGCTATTTTATCACGAAGATTCTCTATCCCATCCCCTGTTAAAGCAGATATCCTTATGATGGGGGCGTCCCCACCTGACAGCCTCTCTAATTCCTGTACATCACATTTTAAAGGAAGATCGTTTTTGTTAAGGATAATGATGCTGTTATCTCTGTTCATGCCGGAAATAATATTCCGGTCATCGTCATTTAATGGTCTGCTTTGATCAATTACAATCAATGCGATATCAGCATCCCTGAATTTATTTCTGCTAAGGTTTATACCGATCTTCTCAATTTCTCCTTTGCCTTCTCTTATGCCTGCCGTATCGGTAATTTTGAGGGGTATCCCTCTGATGTAAAATGTTGTTTCGATCAGGTCCCTCGTTGTGCCCGGTATGGATGATACTATTGCCTTCTCTTCATTTATAAGACGGTTTAAAAGGCTTGATTTCCCGGTGTTGACGCAGCCGACAATTACAGTGTCAATCCCCTCAACCCAGATTTTTCTTGAAGCATGGGAACCCGCCATTTCTTCAACAGGTCTGATAACCTTTTCTTCGAGCTGATATATGGCATCATCTTTGATGTCTTTACCTGTATCTTCCTCTGGATAGTCAATGGCTACCTCTGCTGAAGCCATGAGCCCGAGAACCTGATCCCTTATCTCTCTTATCTGATTCCCGGCCGCCCCGCTTATCTGGCGGTTTGCAAGGATTATACCTCGCTCAGACTTCGCATTTATTATATCCATAATGGCTTCTGCCTGAATGAGATCAATCCTGCCGTTCATAAATGCCCTGTATGTGAATTCTCCCGGCCTGGCGAGTCTTATTCCCTGGTTTAAAACGGTTTGAAGTATCCTGGAAAGAAGCACAGGACCGCTATGGGAATTTATTTCAATAATATCTTCCCGCGTATATGAATATGGGTTTTTCATATATGAGAGTAACACCTCATCAAGGACTTCCCCTGATGAATCGATTAAATGGCCATGATAAAGCCTGTGGCTTTCTATTTCCCTGTTTTTTGATGATCGGAAAAGTTTTTTAATGGTTGATAATGAGAGAGGGCCGCTTATCCTTATTATCCCGATCCCTGCCATCCCATAAGGGGTTGCTATTGCTGCTATTGTGTCATTATCAAAAAGTGTTACTGTCATGATACATATTGACCGGATGAAAAGGCATCAATACCACTAAGAGTATTGATGCCCGGTTGCTGGTTTCTGATGAAATTTTTATTTTTTAGGTATAACAACCACCCTTTTATGGAGCCCCTCGCCTCTGCTTTTGGTTTCAAGTTTATCAACATTTTTGAGAGCAAGGTGAACAATACGCCTGTCATGCGGATTAAGCGGGATTGTTGAGAAAGGCTTTTTAAATTTTTTAACCTTATTGCCGATCTTTAATGCCATTTGCGTAAGGGAGTCAACACGTCTCTGGCGGTAGTTCTCAGAGTCAATGATTACCTTTATTTTTTTACCGGTATTCTTGTTGACAATTTTATTAATAATATACTGGAGTGCATCAAGGGTTTTACCCTTCCTGCCTATTAAGAGACCTGAAATGTCCCCTTCTATGACAAGTGATATTTTACCTGCGGAATAACTGCCTGAAACAGTTGTTTCAACCGGAATCAGCTTCAGTATGCCGTCAAGGGCTTCTTTTGCGATGTTACAATAATTACTCAAATCTTCATCGGATTCAATATTTTCTTTATCTTCAAATACTGTATCAGCATGATCCTGATCATCATAGTCATCGTAATCATCGTAATCATCATCTGCTTCCTTTTCTTTTATGGTTACTCTGATTTTTGTTTTTCTGGTTCCCACCAGACCGAATATGCCTGCGGAGCCGGGCTCAATAACTTCAAATTCAAGGTTTTCTGCGGGTATATTCAGTTCATGTGAGGCATTATTTATAGCATCTTCAGTGGTTTTTCCTTCAAATTCATAGCTGTCCATGTGTTTCCTCCTATTTTAAATCCGGCTTTTTGTTGATGCGATACTGCTGCCCTATGGAAAGAATATTTTGCGTTAACCAGTAAAGGACAAGACCGGATGGAAAGTTAATAAACATCACTGTAAACATTACAGGCATAAACATCATAATCTTTGCCTGGGCAGGGTCTCCTATCATTGGCTGCATTTTCTGCTGTATGAACATGGATGCCCCCATCAATAGAGTCAATATGGGGATTCCATAAGGAGGATCCATAAACGGAATGCTGAACGGGAAACTGAAAAGCCTGTCAGGCGCAGACAAATCTTTTATCCAGAGTGCAAATGGTTCATGCCTGAGTTCAATGGAACTGCTTAATACGGAATAGAGTGCGATAAAGACAGGTATCTGAATCAGCATCGGAAGGCATCCGCTCATGGGATTAACCTTGTAGGTCCTGTATAATCCCATCAGTTCCTTGTTCATCATTTCTTTATTGTCTTTGTATTTTTCCCGTATTTTGGCCATTAATGGCTGTAACTTCTGCATCTCTTTCATAGATTTCTGGCTTTTATGGGTAAGAGGCCAGAAAAGTATCTTGATGATTATTGTCAACAATATGATTGATATGCCAAAATTTTTAACATACCTGGTAAAAAAAATCAGCACATAGTGAAGAGGCTTTGCGATGACATCAAAAAAACCAAAATCAATAGCCGACGCGAGCCCTTGACCTGACTGGTTCAGAATTTTGATGTCCCTGGGGCCAAGAAATAAAGTATAACCCTTTGTTATCCCGGTAGAAGGCAAAAGCTCAAAAGGAGCAGAGATATGTGTGGCTGTTACAACCCCGGATTTCTGCAGAGTACCGGAGAATTTTGCCCCCTTCTTCTCTTCCGGTATTACTGCAGACATAAAATATTCATTTTCATAGGCGATCCAATTTATATTACCTGATAACTCAGGGTTTTCTTCCAGGTCACCTAGGTCGAGGTCATTCAGTTCATTATCAAGTAATACCGCCGTCCCGATAAATGTGTAGTAACGTGCCTTTTTATCCGGTCTCAGGTTGTTGATAACCGCCTTGATATTGCCATTGACCGGGTTTTCCGATTGATTCATCACCTTTATTTTAAGATCGATGTCATAATGTGCTGATGAAAAAATAAAAACCTGCTCTATGATTAACCCGTCAGGTGTAACATATTTAAAAGACAATTCACGATTTGGCTGACCCTGTGAGAGGGTGAAAGATTCACCTTCTGTAGAATAAATCAAGTCGATATTTTCTTTTTGAGATGGGCTGTTAAACCGGACTGCAATATGGCTTTTTATATATTCCTGAGCGGTAAAAAGCTGAACAAGAGGTGAAGCGGGGTCAAGTGTATTTTTATATTTTTTTAACTCGAAACCAGTGATGGATGGTCCCCTGTTTGAAAAAGTCGCTATATAGAGCGGGGTTTCAACCTTGATTTGCTTCTCATCAACAGAGAGAGCTGTCTCAGTTTCTGCAATTTTATCAAGCGTGTTTATTTCTTGTACAGGGGGTTGATCGGAGGCCATATCTGAAGGATTTGATCTGTTTTCTTCTATAACCTTATTATTGTTAACAGGCGTCTCTGATTTTGGCACAAAAAAATGTGCCCAGATAATAAAAACCAGAAAGGATAATATGAAGGCCAGTATTGTTCTTTTTTCCATTAATAAACCAGATTTAAAAATTTATTTATAAGAAAGTATTGGCCGGATTTTTTTCCAGTCAAGCAATCTCATAATAAATTAAGTTAAAGGATTATATCCACCAGAATGAAATGGATTACATTTGATTATTCTAATTACAGATAACAGTGCTCCCTTAAACACCCCGTATTTTTTAAACGCTAGACAGGCGTATACAGAGCAAGAAGGATAAAACCTGCAAGAAGGTCTTATAAAAGGGGAAATAATTTTTTGGTATAAATATATTGTCCCTATTGGTATATACCTGAAATTAAAAATTAAATCCTTAATTAAGGATGATTTCACTCAGTTCCTCTTTTATGTCTGCATAATTTAAAAGGAAGGAATCTTTTTTCCCAATGATAACAATATCACAGTCTTTTGAAAAATGATGCTTGTTCAGCCTGAAAAATTCTCTTACAAGCCTTTTGACTCTGTTCCGTTTGACTGCATTACCTGTTTTCTTGGTTACAGTTATTCCAAGCCTAGCTCTGCCTGCCTCGTTTTCTTTAATAATTACCAGAAAGTGCTTCGTGTGATTTCTTTTTCCTAAACGATTTAGATTGACAAAGTCTTCCCGGTTCAATAACCTTTCGCGTCTAAGGAATGAGTAATGTTTCATAAAAAAGTTAAACAGAAAGGCGCTTTCGGCCTTTTGCTCTTCTTCTTTTTAATACTTTTATACCACCGCTGGTACTCATTCTTGACCTGAAACCGTGTGTTCGGACTCTTTTTATATTACTTGGTTGAAAAGTTTGTTTCATTTTTTCTGCCTTTTTTATTGGATTTTAAGTTAAATTAAACAATCATTTAACCGTAATAGTTTTTTTTTGTCAAGACCATAAAAATAATTTACTATTATACAATAAAATTCTATAAGTAACATCTTGTATATATTAAAAATATCTGAAAGGAGCTGAATATGTTGCTTGACCCCATACTCGGTCTGTTTTCCAATGATCTTGCTATTGATCTGGGGACAGCCAATACCCTTGTTTATGTTAAGGGGAGAGGAATAGTGCTTAGCGAGCCTTCTGTTGTAGCAGTCAGAAAGGACAATAAAGGAATTAACAAGGTTTTGGCAGTCGGCAAGGAAGCCAAAATGATGCTTGGGCGGACGCCTGGCAATATCGTTGCCATAAGGCCGATGAAGGATGGTGTTATTGCCGATTTCGAAATTACCGAAGCAATGCTGAGGCATTTTATAAGAAAAGTTCATAATCGAACTACTTGGGTAAGACCAAGAATTATTATTTGTGTCCCGTCGGGGATAACACAGGTTGAGAAAAGGGCGGTAAGAGAGTCTGCGGAATCCGCAGGGGCGAGAGAAGTATTTCTTATCGAGGAGCCAATGGCGGCTGCAATCGGGGCCGGTCTCCCTATAACCGAGCCTACGAGCAATATGGTTGTTGATATTGGCGGCGGAACAACCGAAGTCGCTGTAATATCACTGGCCGGTATTGTTTACAGTAAATCGGTCAGAGTAGGCGGGGATAAAATGGATGAAGCTATTCTGCAGCATATCAAGAGGAAATACAATCTCCTTATTGGCCTGTCCTCTGCTGAAATAATTAAAACAACCATAGGCAATGCATATCCCAGCGATCACCTTGAAACTATTGAGGTGAAGGGCCGTGACCTTGTTACCGGGATACCAAAGATTCTTACAATTGACTCTGACGAAGTCAGGAAATCCATTTCGGAACAGGTTGAAACCATTGTTGAGACAGTAAGGATAGCCCTTGAACAAACACCTCCTGAGCTGGCAGCAGATATAGTTGACAGAGGAATAGTTTTGACAGGGGGAGGAGCAATGCTGAAAAACCTTGATGTCCTTCTGAGGGAGGAAACAAAACTTCCTATAACAATTACCGAGGACCCTTTATCAACTGTTGTTTTAGGTTCAGGAAAGGCCCTTGATAATATGAATGTATTAAGCGAAGTAATGATAAAGTAGATAATATCCATCCAGAAAGAGATAAATTCTGGATGGAGCTTTCAGCACTCAAAGACGACAGTTTTTTTGGATGGACACTATTTAATAGTATTGAATTCCGGTCAATCCTGGGCTCGGGAGGCCTATATTCTAATTGTTTTCAAATAAAATGATAAAACGAATCTGGATATGGGTTCCTTTGGTAGTTCTTGCCCTTATATTTCTTTCGTTTAATGTAGACAGGTCTAAATCATGGAATCCATTATCAGTAGTTTTGATTGAAATTCTGTCTCCTGTTCAAAAGTTTGTAAAAGGCGGTGTAAAAGTTACTGCGGGGTTGTTGAATAAATATGTCTGGATGATAGAAACCCACGAAGAAAATTTAAAACTCAAATCTGAAATTAACCGGCTGATGTTGGAAAATTCCAGGTATAGGGAAATGTTATCGACATATAGCCGCCTTCAACAACTTCTTAAATATAATGATACAAATGATGAAAAGGTCCTTGCTGCCCAGGTAATAGGCCGTGATCCGACCGGCTGGTTCAGATCAATCATTATTGATAAGGGGAAAAATTCCGGTATAAAAGAAAATATGCCTGTTGTTAACGCGGAAGGTGTTGTTGGCCAGGTTGTTTCCGTATCATATAATTACTCAAAGGTGCTTCTATTAATCGACCAGAACAGTTCTGTCGATTGTATTATTGAACGGTCAAGAGAGAGTGGCATTGTTAAAGGCATCTCTGAAAAGATATGTAATCTTGATTATGTTCTCAAAACAAGTGATGTCCGTATGGGGGATCTGGTAATAACCTCAGGGTTAGACAGAGTTTACCCAAGGGGCAGACATGTTGGCGAAGTCATTGAAGTCGGCGAAGCCCCTGGGGAATTTTTTAAAAATATTAAAATAAGGCCTTCGGTTGATTTTATGAAACTGGAGGAGGTCCTGGTTATTTTAAAGGAGGATCCGCTATTAAATACTTTGAACGAAGAGCAACAATAAATATTTTACTTATATGGGCAGTATCTGTATTTTTTCTATTAATCAAAGGTAACCTGTTACATCCTTTGATCGTGAAGGGAATTGATATTGATCTGATAATTGTTTTTACAGTCTACTTTCTAGCTTCTAATGAATCAAGTCCTGGTTTTTTTGCATTCTGTCAGGGGTTTTTATTGGATATTTTTTCCGGGGGAACCCTGGGGTTGTTTACGCTTGTGTATATACTTATATATTTTGTAATAAGGATAGCTTCTCACCCGGTTGATCTGCTTTCACCTGTAGGCAGGGCCTTTGTGGTTTTCATTTCAGTTATGGTAAAAGAATTTCTTTTGGTGTTGTTTTTTAACATTTTAACACTTCAGTCTCCTTTTTCATCGAACTCCATATTCCAGTTCTTCCTTTCATCTGTATTAACAAGTATCCTGTCTGTTTTTATTTTTAGTTTTTTTCAGTTTTCGCCTGCCATAGAACCTCCAAAAGGAGAACTATGAAAATGACGGTAAAATATTACAAATTTTATATAAGGATTACAGGTGAGAACTTCAGGATTTGATACTGCTTTAGCGGAGATAATAGGCAGACGTCTAAATATCATTACGGTTTTTGTGATTGTAATAATTTCGACTTTATTACTGAGATTATGGTTTTTGCAAATAATCAAAGGCCCTATGTACAGGATCCAGTCTGAAAATAACAGGATTCATCTGCAAAGCATTCCTCCTTTCAGAGGACTGATCATGGATAGAAACGGTGAACTGCTTGTTGAGAACAGACCTTCATACGATCTCTATGTCATTCCTGAAGAGATACATGATCCCGAGCATCTTTACAGCTCTTTAAAACGGTTAATTCCAATTGATTCTCCTCAATTTGGCAATAAACAAAAAAAAGCTTATTCCGGTCAGCCTTTTAATCCTGTTCTGATTAAAAAGAATATCTCCCGTGAAGAACTGGCTGTTGTTGAAGTGAATCTTTTTAACCTCCCGGGTGTTTATATAGAAGTAAGACCACAACGGAATTATATTTACGAGACATTTGCCTCCCATATTATCGGGTATCTTGGCGAGATTAGTGAAAAACAGATTAATAGCGGCAGATATGAATATAACAGGGCCGGTGATCTGATCGGGCAATCCGGTATTGAAGATGTCTGGCAGAATGAATTAAACGGGACAAGCGGCGGAATGCAGGTTGAAGTGGATGCGACCGGTAGAAAACTCCGAACTATATCAAAAAAACCGCCAGTGGCCGGAAATAACATTTACCTGACAATAGATAAAGACCTGCAACTCATTGCCGAAAAAGCACTGAAAGACAAGGCTGGTGCTATTGTCGCTCTTGATCCTAATAATGGTGAGGTGCTGGCCATGGCAAGCAGCCCGGCTGTTGATCCGAATAAATTTATAAATGGTATTAATAAAAAAGATTGGAACGATCTTGTAAACAGTGAGGATCACCCTCTTCAAAACAGGGTTATAAGGGGCCAGTATCCTCCCGGATCTGTATTCAAAATTATAGTAGCGCTCGCCGGACTTGAGGAGGGGACAATTGATCCTGATGAAGAGGAATTTTGTCCGGGATCATATTTATTTGGGAATCGCCCTTATAGATGCTGGAAAAGGGGGGGGCATGGGAAGGTAAATCTCCATAAGGCATTAAGGGAATCATGTGATGTTTATTTTTACAAGGCCGGTAAAAAATTGGGCATTGACTCAATTGCGAAATACTCCAGGATGTTTGGCCTGGGCAGTATAACAGGTATTGATCTCGACAATGAACAGAGCGGATTAATCCCGGACAGCGCATGGAAATTGAAAAGATATGGAATACCCTGGCAGCAGGGAGAGACGCTTTCATGTGCCATCGGGCAGAGTTATGTGCTCGTTACTCCTTTACAGGCAGCCTGTATGATTTCTGCTGTCTTTAATGGCGGGATGCTTTATCAGCCAAAGGTTGTTAAAAATGTAAGTAATAAAGAAGGTAGTACTTTTGAGGTTTCGCCTGAAGTGCATAATAAAATAAATATCAGCTCAAAAAATTTGGAATTGGTTAAAAATGCCCTTGTAGCGGTTGTGAATGAACCGCACGGTACTGCCTCAATAGCAAGAATAAAAGGTATAAATGTGGCTGGAAAAACAGGAACAGCGCAGGTAATCAACATGGATACAGTTAATGTTCTTCACCCAGAAGGGGAGATACCTGATAAATATCAGGATCATGCATGGTTTGTTGCCATTGCACCTGCTGAAGCCCCGAAAATAGCTGTTGCGGTTCTTATGGAACACGGAGGACATGGTGGTAGCGCATCAGCTCCTGTTGCAACCGAAATCATTAAGAAACATCTGAAACTATAAATTTCGGGTAGGTAAAAATGTTTGACAGAAGGTTAGTTCAGAATTTTGACTGGGTATTACTTCTCCTTCTTCTTCTTATTACTGCTGTGAGTCTTATTAATCTGTATAGCGCCACATATCCAATCAGGGATGCAGGAGGACACCAGATTTTTACCAAACAGATATACTGGTTTCTAATAGGATTTGCTGTCTTTTTCGTGATGATCACCTTTGATTATCATTTAATTGAGCGCCTGGCATACCCGATATTTTTATTATCAGTAGGACTCCTTATAGTGGTGCTTATCATAGGCAAGGTATTTTCAGGATCACAAAGATGGATAAGTCTCGGAGGAATAGTATTTCAGCCTTCTGAATTTACAAAGATAGCCATGGTGATTATTCTTGCAAAGTTTTTTTCCAGTCAGGGTGAATATACAGAATACAGAATCAGAGATCTTTGGAAGCCTTTCATTCTTATAGCTATCCCATTTATCCTTATCCTGAAGCAACCCGATCTGGGTACAGCTATGATGCTGTTAATTATCACCGGTTCAGTAATTCTTTTTATGAAGGTCAACTGGCGTTCAATGATTATTGTTATTTTTACGGCATTGGCTTCATTCCCTGTTGCCTGGTTTTCACTTAAGGGATACCAGCAGAAACGTATCCTTACATTTCTAAATCCTGAAAACGATCCATTAGGGGCAGGTTATCACATCATTCAGTCAAAGATAGCTGTCGGTTCGGGTCTTTTATGGGGGAAAGGGTATTTAAAGGGAACCCAGACAAGATTACATTTCCTTCCTGAACAACATTCTGATTTTGCCTTTTCGGTCCTGGCAGAGGAATGGGGTTTTATGGGTTCATTCATTTTAATCACACTTTATCTGTTTCTGATTTTATGGTGTCTGAATATAGCAAAAAACTCAAAGGATATGTTTGGATCAATTTTGGCAGTTGGAATTATTTCCATAGTGTTCTGGCAACTTTTTATTAATATAAGTATGACAATCGGCCTTTTGCCTGTAGTGGGGATTCCCCTGGTTTTTTTTAGTTCCGGGGGATCATCAATAATAAGTACTATGATGGGCATGGGATTGTTAATGAATATCAGTATGAGGAGGTTCATGTTTCAGGAAGTTAAATCTGATATTTAAATGTCAATACTCTTGTTATGGTGACAACACGTTTAATATCAGTATCTTTTATTGTATTTATTTTTTCTTGCATTCAAAAAACCTATATGATATCCCACAAAAAAAAAAGGGAAATAGCATGAAAAACAGAGATGAGATAAATGCGTTCCTGGGTAAGGATACAGAATTTGAAGGTAAATTAACCTTTAAGGGTTTTGTCCGACTAGACGGCCGATTTACAGGAGAAATTTTTTCTGAAGGGACATTGAGCGTCGGCGAAACAGCGGTAATCCGGTCCGACATTCATGTTTCTCATATTATAATCAGTGGTGAAATCAGAGGCAATATAATCGCTGATAACAGGATTGAAATACACGCTCCCGGGAAAGTATTTGGTAATATCCAGGCTCCTGCTGTAATCATTCAGGAAGGTGTTATTTTTGAGGGTAATTGCAGGATGCAAAAAATTGATAAAGATCAAGATAAAAAACTTGCTGTAATCAATTAAATATCAACAGTCAATAATTGACATATTTTTTATCTTCTTCGTTTTAAATATAATCATTTTCAACGACCAGAGCGCTGTATGCCGGAAATAATTCCTTTTTCCATATTGATTCAGATTGTAAATTTCCTATTGCTTCTCTTCCTTCTAAATATTATTGTTTACAGACCAGTCAGGAGAATATTAGCTAAGCGGAAAGAAGAGATGGACTCTTCTTCTGATTTTACAGATGAACGGAAGAGAAAAATAGAAAAATATTCTGCTGAAATAGAAGAAAATATCGCTGCCACCAGAAAAGAGGGGCTTAAAGAACGCCTCAGCATCAGAGATAAAGGGCTTGCTGCTGAAAAAGAACTCCTTCATGATGCATATTCACAGGTTGAGGAATCTCTTGAAAGAGCAAAGAATGAGATAAATCAAAAAATAGATAGCGCCAGGGTCTCTTTACAGAATGAAATGGAAAGTTTTTCTCGTGAACTGGCAGAGAAGTTACTGGGGAGAAGTCTTTAATGCTGTCTATGAATAAAAAACTACTTTTTGTTTTTATCATTAAAATAATATTTACCTTCCTTTTTATTTTTACAGCCCCTGTTTTCAGTGAAGAAACTGCCCATTACTCATCCGCTGCTGTTGATATCCGTGAAGCAGGAATTCATCCGCCGGAAACAGGCGATACAGTGAGTAATGGTGACGGACATTCTGCTGACCGGAGTGGTGACTTAAAGGATTTATTATACAGGTATATTAATTTTATTGTTCTTGTGATTATTCTGGTAATAGTTTTCAGAAAGGCAAAAATACTGGATTATATTTCTCTCAGAAGTGAAGAAATAAAGAAAAAACTTGATGATCTTACAAGAGATAAGAATGAGGCTGAAAGAAGATATAAGGAAGTTGAAGAAAAATTAAGGAACTTCGAGGGAAAAAGAAAAGATATCATTGAGCGATACCGGCAGGAAGGGATACATGAAAAAGAGAGGATAATTTCTGATGCCAGAGCAAGGGTGAAGCAGATATTAGAACAATCAGAAATAACAATACAAAACGAAATAGAAGCTGCAAGAAAACAGCTGAAACAGGATATTATAAAAATAGCTTCGCAAAGAGCCCAGGATATACTGATTAAAGAGATTAACGAACGGGATCAGGAAAACATGGTGGTTGAATTTGTGAAAAAGGTGGGCAAAATAAATTGAGTGATTCGAGAATCTCCAAAAGATATGCAGCAGCACTTTACAGCATTGGGCAGGAAGATGGTTCTTTTGCCACCTATGGAAAGGAACTTGAAGAATTTAAGGATTTTTTTTTAAAAAACAGAGATTTCAGAAACGCAATCTCAAATCCTATATATAAACTGGAAGAAAGGAAAAACGTACTGAAATATGTACTGGGTAAAAGTACTTTTTCCAATCTGGTAAAAAATTTTTTAAATCTCCTGATGGACAAGAACAGGATAGATTTTTTAGAAGCCATTGCTGACAAGTACGCCATCCTGACTGATGAAGCTGCAAATATTGTACATGCTGATATTATTACAGCCAGACCTTTAAAGGATGATACCTTGCAAATAATAATAAATTCGCTTGAGAAAATGACATCTAAAGATATCAAATCAGAGGTGAAAGAAGATCCTGAATTGATAGGCGGCATATTGGTAAAAATTGGGGATCTCGTTCTGGATGGTAGTGTAAAAGCCCAGCTTGAAGGGCTAAAAGAATCTTTTAGAAGAGGTGAATAGGACTTATGGAGATAAGAGCTGAAGAAATAAGTCAGGTTATAAGGGAACAGATTAAAGGCTACGAAAAAAAGATGGAAATCAATGAGACCGGAGTTGTTCTCTCAGTAGGTGACGGTGTTGCACGAGTACATGGGGTTGAAAAAGCCATGGCAATGGAGATGCTTGAATTTCCAGGCGGGATTTATGGCCTGTGTCTTAACCTTGAAGAGGATAATGTCGGTGTCGCTATAATGGGCGAAGATACCAGGATCAAGGAAGGGGATATTGTGAAGCGTACCGGAAGGATTGCCGAAATCCCTGTTGGTGATGCAGTGCTGGGAAGGGTTATCGATGCAGTTGGAAATCCTCTTGACGGTAAAGGACCCATAAATTCTGATAAATTCAGAAGACTGGAAATGGTCGCCCCCGGTGTTATCGCACGTAAACCGGTTACCGAACCGATGTATACCGGAATCAAGGCTATTGATGCGATGACACCTGTAGGAAGAGGTCAGCGCGAACTGATTATCGGTGACAGACAGATAGGTAAGACAGCAATAGCCGTTGATGCCATCCTTAATCAGAAAGATAGTGACATATACTGCATCTATGTTGCTATAGGTCAGAAAAAATCCACAGTTGCACAGGTTGTTGATATTCTTCAGAGAGAAGGAGCAATGGAATACACAACTGTTGTAGCAGCCTGTGCAAGTGACCCGGCAACACAGCAGTATATGGCTCCGTATGCGGGTTGTTCGATAGGTGAATATTACAGGGATAATGGGAAGCATGCACTCATTATTTATGATGATCTTTCAAAGCAGGCTACTGCCTACCGGCAGATATCGCTGCTTCTCAGAAGGCCCCCGGGACGTGAGGCTTTCCCCGGGGATATCTTCTATAACCATTCCAGATTACTGGAAAGAGCTGCAAAAGTTAATGACAGTCTTGGTGCCGGTTCTTTAACTGCGCTTCCGATTATTGAGACTCAGGCCGGTGACGTTTCGGCATATATACCAACAAATGTTATCTCAATAACAGATGGTCAGGTTTATCTTGAGCCTAACCTTTTTTTCTCGGGTGTGCGTCCTGCTATCAATGTAGGTTTGTCAGTATCCAGGGTCGGCGGTGCTGCTCAGACAAAGGCTATGAAAAAGGTTGCAGGCACATTACGCACTGAAATGGCTCAATTTAGAGAGCTTGAGGCCTTTGCCCAGTTCGGAAGTGATCTTGACAAGGTAACCCTTCAGCAGATCAATAGAGGCAGAAGACTTGTTGAGGTATTGAAACAACCACAATACCGGCCGATGTCAGCAGATAAAGAAGTTATGATCCTTTTTGCTGCTGCGAATGGTTATCTTGACAAATGGCCTGAGAAAGCTGTTTCAGAATATGAATCTCAGATGCTTGAAGAGATATCAGCCAAAAAACCCGAATATCTCAAAGAAATTAAGGAGAAAGGTCAAATTAGCGATGAACTGAGCGGAAAAATAAAAGCCTTTCTGGATGATTTCCAGACAAAATTTACTCCTGCAGTTTAATTTATTGGCTTTATTGTTTCGGTTATCAACAACCATTATAAAATCGAAAATTTACATAGAAGAATATAGAGAAAACATAAATGACCACACTGAGAGACATTGAACTCAAAATAAAAGCAATCAAAAAGATACAGCAGATTACCAGGGCTATGAATATGGTTGCGAGTGCAAAGCTGCGTAACAACCAGAGCAAAATGGAGAGATTTGCACCATATGCCAAGAAATTTACAGAGGTCCTTTGTAATCTGGCGAGCCGTATTGATTCTGATGTTCATCCTTTAATGGTAAAAAGAGAAAATGTCGCCCATGTTGAACTTTTACATTTTACTTCTGACAGGGGTTTGTGTGGTAGTTTTAACATGAATAATATTGTTCTGGGTGAAAAATGGGTTAAGGAACAGAAAGATCAAAGCCGTGATTATAAATTAAATATTATTGGCAGAAAGGGCCGTGATTATTTTAAAAAAAGAGATTATATTATTTCTTCAACTCATGTTCAGATTTATGGATCAGTGGACATTTCTTATGTAAATAAAATGACGACTGATTTCATTCACAAATATATGTACGGGGAACTGGATGAATTGTATATGGTTTACTCAAAATTTGTCAGTATTGCAAAACAGTTACCCACACTGGTCAAACTTATCCCGGTCGAGCCGCCAAAAGCCACGCCGGATGAAGGCTCTAATTCTAGTGAATATCTTTGTGAACCGGGCGTAGAAGAATTATTGATTGAACTTTTACCAAAGCATATAAGTGTACAGATCCTGAATGCATTCTTTCAGAATGAAGTCAGTGAATGTGCAGCAAGAATGGCAGCAATGGATAACGCTACTAAAAATTGTAAGGATATGGTTCAGGATTTAGCACTGACATTCAACAAGGCAAGGCAGGCAGCCATTACAGCTGAATTGATGGATATCGTAGGCGGAGCCGAAGCTCTAAGATAGTTTAAAGGAGGCTTTATAAAGTATGAACGAAGGTAAAGTAATTCAGGTTACAGGTCCGGTAGTGGACGTTGAATTTCATGAAGGGGCGTTACCGGAAATATTAACAGCACTTCATATCACAAATCCTGCTATTGATGATACCGAAGACAATCTTGTCATTGAAGTAGCCCAGCATCTCGGCGATAATGTGGTCCGCTGTATTGCTATGGATATTACCGATGGTCTTGTAAGGGGTATGAACGTTAAAAATACCGGTAAACCAATCATGATGCCTGTCGGAGATGCTACATTAGGCAGAGTTCTGAACGTTGTTGGAAGACCGGTAGACGGTAAAGGTCCGGTTAATGCAACAGAGTATATGCCTATACATAGATCTGCACCATCATTTACAGAACAGGATACATCAGTAAATGTCCTTGAAACCGGCGTTAAGGTTATTGACCTGCTGGTGCCGTTTCCCCGCGGCGGTAAAATGGGGATGTTTGGGGGGGCAGGCGTCGGAAAGACAGTTGTAATGATGGAAATGATTCATAACATCGCTATGGAGCACGGCGGAATAAGCGTGTTTGCAGGTGTTGGTGAAAGAACAAGAGAAGGAAATGACCTGTATCTTGAAATGAAAGAGTCGGGCGTTATTGAGAAGGCAGCTCTTATTTACGGGCAGATGACAGAGCCTCCGGGAGCCCGGGCAAGAATAGCACTTTCTGCCCTTACGGCAGCAGAATATTACAGGGATGAAAAAGGCCAGGATGTTCTTCTTTTTATTGATAACATATTCCGGTTTACCCAGGCCGGTTCGGAGGTTTCGGCACTCTTGGGGCGTATTCCTTCTGCGGTTGGATATCAGCCAACCCTGGGTACCGACCTCGGAGCGCTCCAGGAAAGAATAACATCAACAACCAGGGGTTCTATTACATCGGTTCAGTGTGTTTATGTCCC
>CAZSZQ010000050.1:0-3700 GCA_964610475.1 uncultured Desulfatiglans sp. | reverse complement strand
GGAAATTATAGAAGGAAAGCATGACGACCTGCCTGAGGGCGCTTTTTATATGGTTGGCGGAATAGAAGAAGCCAAAGAAAAAGCAGAAAAGATGGTTTAATAAAACTAGCAGGAGCTGTAATTATCGTGAGAAAAGTCAAACTTGAAGTTGTAACTCCGGCCGGGATTGTTGCAAATGTTGAAGCTGACATTGTTGTTGCTCCGGGAATAGATGGCGAGTTTGGCGTATTGCCCGGGCATATCAATTTTTTGTCCGGGATTATCCCTGGTGAATTGCATTACAAAAATGGTGAAAAAACCGAATATATGAACGTAACATCCGGTTTTGCCGAGGTTTCAAATGACAAAATTTCCATTCTCGTCGATTCTGCTGAAATGGCTAATGAAATAGATATAGATAGAGCGACCTCTGCAATGGAAAGGGCAAAAGAAAGACTGGTAAAAAAGAGAGACACAAAGGAGATAGATTTTAACAGGGCAGAGGCTGCACTGCAAAGGGCAATTTCAAGGATAAAGGTTGCCAAGAAAATCGGCTGAATCATTATTACTGAATATACCTTAATAAGAAGGCAAGCTCCTAGCTTGCCTTTTTTATTGACTTTTTTTGTATATAAAGACTATAAATACATGCTTGAAATTTATTTTGTATCTATTTAAAAGCAATATGAAAAATTTTTAAAACATACTAAAATGGGGGTCAATATGGAAATAATAGCTGAAACCGACTATTTTAAACTCCTTGAAGATAAAATTGGTGAGTTGATAAATAAATTACAGAGAACAAAGGATGAGAAAGAAACATTATATAAAACTATAGATGACCAGAAGCTTAAGATTAATGCATTAAACAACGAGTTGAACGATTTGAAAGAGAACAAACGATTGGTAAAGGATAGAATTACTACAATTTTGGAAAAAATTGATAAACTTGCTGTTTAGATCCCTGGAGCAGTCTTTTGGACAAACCTATTAAAATAAAGATTCTAGATAATGAATACCTTATAAAAAGCAAGGGTAGCGATGCTGACAATGTCTATAAGATTGCAGAGTATGTTAATGAGAAGTTAAAAGAAACAGATGAAAACATGAAGGGCATTTCTGAAAAGAAGGCTGCGATTTTAACTGCGTTAAACATAGCCAGCGATTATTTTAATCTGCTGGATGAGAAGGATAAATTATTACAAGAGATAGAAAAAAGATCTAAATCACTAATTTCAGTGATTAACAGCGAGATAAATGAAAAAAATCAGCTGTCGTTAACAAAATCAAAATAACTAGGAAAGGTGAATTTTGCGTCTGAATTGAAGTGTTTTGAAATTATTTATAAAAAAATGTTTCAGGATGAATAAATAATAGAGGGTTAAAAGGTCCTTTTTATAATATGATATTTGCAGAAGATAATATAAAAAGATTATCATGCTTTTATAAGATCCAGGATTAAAAGATATTATAAGATAACCTCGCCTATTATTTATCCTTTCAGTCAATTCACCTAAGTTCGATTCCTGGTAATATAAAAAGGTGAAACAATATGATTACATTTCAAATGATTATTGGCGCAGTTGCTGGAATCATTTTAGGCATATTTGTTGGAATTTTAATCAGAAAACGGATAATTGAAAAACAATTTGAGTCAATTACCGTATATTCCAAAAAAATAATAAATGAAGCCCACAGACAAGCAAAAACTATAAAAAAAGAGGCAATGCTCCGGGCAAAAGACACTATCTATCAATTGAAAAGTGACCTTGACAGGGAGGCAAAAGAAAAAAAAGAACTGCTTCTTGCTCAGGAGAGCAGGTTGGTACACAAGGAAGAAAGTCTGGATAAAAAAATCAGCCAGTATGAAAACAGAGAAAGCACCATTTTAAAGCGCGAAAAAAATATCAATAAAATGGAGGAAGACCTCCAACAAAGAAATGATGAATATGATAAACTGATTGCTGAACAAAGGGTTCAGCTTGAAAAAATTGCAGGGATATCCAGTGAAGAAGCCAAAAAGCTCCTTGTAATGTCTATGGAATCAGAGGCAAAACATGATGCCGCAAAACTTATCAGAAAAGTCGAAATTGAGGCGAGGGAGACATCCAAAAAGAAGGCTCAGGAAATAATTGCCCTTTCGATAAAAAGATATGCGGGTGATTACGTCTCAGAAAATACTGTCTCTGTTGTCGATTTGCCAAGTGAAGAGATGAAGGGGCGCATAATAGGAAGAGAGGGGAGAAATATCCGGGCGATAGAGGCTGCCACCGGTATTAACCTGATTATTGATGACACCCCTGAAGCAGTTATTCTCTCCGGGTTCAATCCCGTACGAAGAGAAATAGCAAGGGTTTCTCTTCAAAGATTGATAGAAGATGGCAGAATTCATCCGGCGCGTATTGAGGAAATAGTTAAAAAGGTTGAGAAAGAGATTGAAGTAAGTATTAAAGAGGCAGGGGAGCAGGCGACATTTGATGTTGGTGTTCATGGGATTGACCCTGAGTTGGTCAAGCTGATTGGCAGGTTGAAATACCGGTCAAGTTATGCCCAGAATGTATTGCAGCACTCGAGAGAAGTGGCTTTCATATGCGGGGTAATGGCATCTGAGCTTGGTGTTAATGTTAAAAAGGCAAAACGAGCCGGCCTTCTCCATGATTTAGGTAAGGCTGTCGATCATGAAGTTGAAGGTCCCCATGCCCTGATTGGTGCAGATCTGGCAAAAAAATACCGTGAGCCGGCTGATATTGTTCATGCCATTCAGGCGCATCATGAAGATATCCCTCCTGATACAATGCTTGCCGTACTTACCCAGGCGGCGGATACCCTGTCAGGAGCAAGACCTGGCGCCAGACGGGAAATGATTGAATCATATATAAAAAGGCTAGAAGAACTGGAAAAAATTGCTATGTCTTTTACAGGCGTCAGTAAATCTTTTGCAATCCAGGCAGGAAGAGAAATAAGAATTATGGTTGAAGGTGATCAGGTTGATGATGATCAATCTGCGGTGATATGTAAAGATATCGCAAGTAAGATTGAAAAAGAGCTTACATATCCCGGGCAGATAAAGGTTACTGTAATCAGGGAAACAAGAACTGTTGAATACGCTAAATAGTTAGCCAGTGTCCATCCGGTAATTCAATCTTACCGGTGGGGCTTGAAATAACATCATAATCTGTAAAAGTTAAACATGGAGAAAACATTTTTTAATAAACAAGGTTATCCTGTAGCCTATCTGACAGATGATTACGATAGAACAATCTATCTATGGGAAGGTCAACAGGTGGCTTACTTATTTGATGAGAGAATTATTTACGGCACCAATGGCAGGCAACTTGGATGGTTTATTGATGGTGTTATCTATAATCACAGCGGAGAAAGGATAGGCTTTACTTCAGGTACCTGCCCTGTTGCCCCCTCAAAGGAACCGGTCAAACCAAAAAAATACGTAAAGGATGAAATACAGGCGCGATGGAAAGAGGACTCCCTGCCAAAGCTAAAATACACCCTGGCATCGGGAGATTTATCAGAATTTTTTAAAAATGGTCAGGTATATAATCCACGCAGGGCCCGTCTTAACGCCAGGAAGGAAAACGGCCCAGATACAGTGACCAAGAATTGATCAACCAACTTTACCTCTACAAATCTTTTCATGAATAAATTATGTTTTTATCAGGCTTTGGAAATATATTTTTTTGTCTCTGTGTTAACCTTGATCATT
>CAZSZQ010000049.1:18093-19777 GCA_964610475.1 uncultured Desulfatiglans sp. | reverse complement strand
AAAAAGGTTATGAACTTATGTCATTTCAGGGTAACCCTGAGATTGATCCATCCATATGGTTTATAGGTGAGACCAAAGGGCCGGAATATGTGGTTGTAAGGGCAGCCCGATACCCTGATGACCATGCAAAAATACCTGAAAACCTTAAAGAGATAGAAAAACAGTGCGCACCTATGAGCGCAACAGGTTTTTTTGCCTCTGTAGCAATGGCAAACGATGAACAGAAGTTTGATACACCGGATGAAAAGGCCATACCACTTTGGCGCGGGTGCAGCATGTATATAAATTTCCCGGGGCTTGAATAATAGAAAAGATAATCTGACCTGACAGGAGTTAAAACCTGTGAGACAAAAGAAATGCGGGCCAGAACACACAGGATATATAGATTCCTGTGTGACAGTCCCTATTTTAAAAAGCAATATGAAAAAAGTGATCTCGCAAATGGTCAGAAAAATAAAAGATTAAAAATTATGTATATGAGAAAAAAAATAGTGATTACTGATATTTGTTTAATGCTTTTTGAGTTCAGGCATATTCGTTGAGGATACTCTTAAAATCACATCTGCAGATAGTGATGAAAAGAATATATTACTTCAAATTACATTCACATGCGATGACTCATTGCATACTCTTTAAAATATACTTAAAGGAAGGCGGTTACCTGATTCGGTTAAAAAAACACGATTATCTCTTGCCATGACAAAAATATTAAATCATGATAAATCTGAATAAAACTGTTAACTGGGTACACTATGTCAAAACACACTCTTCTTCATGTAGTATTTTTATGCATTTTGGTTTTTTCCATAACTTCATTTTCTGCTGATGACCCTGTCAATGATATCCACCAGCTAACAATGCAGTGGACGAGACTGGAACGCCAGAAAGACCTGCTGCGGACAAACTGGCACAGGGATAAGCCGGTTCTGGAGCAGCAGCTATCTTTGCTGGAACGTGAAACACAGGAATTGAACCAGTTTCTTAAAGAATCATCCCAGGAAAAGGATGAGGTTGAAAAGCGCCGTCTTGAACTGCTTGAAAAACAAACAAACCTGGAACAGGAGCAGGAAGTGCTGGAACGCAGTCTGAAACAGGCAAACATGCAACTCAAAGCGCTGCACATCCAGTTGCCGCCGCCCCTGTTTGAGGGCTGGGGCAAAGACCTTCCCCGGCTGGAAGATCCGTTGTTGACCGGAAGTGAGAAATTGCAGCTTGTAATCAACCTTCTGCGTCAGCTTGATGATTTCCAGCAAAAGGTCACCCTGAATGAGATAATTATGACCCTTGATGATGGAAAGGAATATCTTGTAAAGCAGGTTTTTTTAGGGCTCAGTCATGGTTGGTATATCACAGCCGATAAAAGATATGCTGCAGCAGGCATGCCCAATCCTGATGGCTGGAAATGGATACCAGCCGAGAATGGAGAGCAGATCTCCCGGATAATAGCCATACTGGAGCGGAGAACAGATCCTGAACTTGTCACAATACCATTGAAACTGAATTCGCAGAAGGCGGAGGTTAAATGAAATGAAGCTGATACAGACAGCTCTTCTGTGTTTTGCCCTGTTATTTTTCAATGTCAGTATACTTGCAGCTGATATAAAATTATCCGATGTACAAAAAGGCCTGATGCAGGATATCAAAAACGCACAGAAGGAACTAAGTGAGACAGAATCAAGTATAA
>CAZSZQ010000049.1:14164-17993 GCA_964610475.1 uncultured Desulfatiglans sp. | reverse complement strand
TCAGAAGACCTGAACCTGCTTAACCAGGTGTTTACAGAACAGAAGGCCGGGCTATATCCGGTCTGGCATAAGGATAGCATTGTAAGTCCGGAAGGACAGATCGAGGCTGCCGACATGTTGAACCTGGGTCCTGTGCATCTGTTTTATCAGGCTGAGCAGAAGCAATCCGGGCTTATAACCCGTGAACATGATATGTACCGTGTGAGTCTGCTGTTTGATCGGGAGGCCCATAAAGGAATATCTAACCTGTACCGGGATGCAGCCGGGACTGTCACTTTTGATCCTACCTTGTCCAGGGCGCTTCTTCTTGCAGAGGATAAGGAGACAATCATGCAGCATCTTAAAAAAGGCGGCATCTGGGTAATACCGATCCTGATGTTCGCGCTCTTTGCTACTATTACAGCCGTTTGCAAGGCTGTATCTTTATTCCGGTTACCTCCCCTGTTCCCGGCCCTCCCGGAGCGGGTGGCTGCGGCTATGAAGGATAGCGCTTCGGCATTGGATTCTATTATGAAGAAAGTACAAGGGCCGCAAAAGATGCTGCTAGAGATCTCATTAACAGCAAAGACGTTCGAACAGCGTGATGAAAGTCTCTATGCATTGCTGCTTAAGTTACGTAACAATCTTGAACGCTGGCTTGGTGCAATAGCATTGACAGCATCTGTATCACCGCTACTGGGATTGCTTGGAACCATTTCAGGTATGATTACCACTTTTAAACTGATGACCCTTTTTGGTTCCGGAGATGCGAGCTTAGTTTCATCAGGCATTGCAGAGGCATTGATCACTACAGAACTGGGGCTGGTAGTAGCGATACCGGCTCTAATAGCCCATGCATTGATGTCACGGAAGGTCAAGAATATATTTTCACAGTTAGAGGATGATGCAGTGCATCTCAGTCAATTGCCAATAGGAAACCAATAATCATGAATGACAGCTTTCGCCTGATAGAGTTTGCAGATAATCCGGTGGTATTGGCCATAATCGTACTTGCTCTTTTCTGTTACATATTGCAGTTCAACCTGATCCTTGGGCATCGCGACAGGGAATGGAAAAAAAAGGTTGAAACATGGATAAAGATACTGCCTGTTTTGCTGAGTGCACTGACGCTGCTCGGACTCTTGGGAACAATTACAGGACTTCTCCAGACTTTTCGATCCATGGCTATATCTGGCGGCGGTCTTGATCAGCAGCAGCTTTTAGGGAGCGGTATTGCCGATGCCCTCATCACAACACTCCTGGGACTTATCATGGCGATTCCCGGCCTTCTGTTGCTATCAATTATACGTTATCTACATAAGGAGCGGATCATATGAAACCCTCTTTGCAGGAAAGGCTCGAGAATGAACCCAGACAAACCATCGATATATCTCCCATGATTGATATCGTATTCAATCTGCTTATCTTCTTCATAGTAACCACTGTATTTGTCAAGGAGACAGGTATAAAAGTGGAAAAGCCTGAGGCGGTAACCGCTCAAAAACTTGAAAATGAACTTATACTGCTGGCTATCAACCCTGCGGGAGAAGTAATTTACGACCACAGCAATATAGGAGTTTCAGGCGTTAGTTCCACTGTCTCAGCATTGCTGATGGTTCAGGACAGACCCGTGGTGATCCAGGCCGATCGCAGGGTTACTACCGATCTTCTGGTAAAGGTGATGGATCAGGCCAAGCTGGGGGGTGCCAAGTCGATCAGCATCGGAACTGTGGAGTCACCAAAATGACCTTGACCATGTCGGATAGAAATCGGCGAATACTGGCATCCTGTCTGGGCATGTTACTGTTGATCATGCTATTACTGCTAGCATCCCTGAACAGCAGCATCGAGGTTGAACATCGACCTGAAATCTCCATGCGCGAAGTCAAAGTTTACTCTCCTCCGCCAGATACTCCGCCTTCTCCTATGAAACAACAGGGCGCCCCAGGATCACCGATGCCTTCCCTGGTCATTGCGAATGTTGAAGACCCTGTTAAGCTGGACATCATGGATCTGGAGGTGAATATGGATGGTATCGTTATCAGCGGATTAGGTACCGGTGGTCCGGGAGGAGATGGAGGAGATGGAGGCGATGGTCTTGGGAAGGGGTGGGGTGGCCGGGATGGCTGGGGAACAGTTTCTCTTCCCGAACTCGACGGGATTCCGATGGTAATCAGTGCCCCTTTATTGGATTTCCCAAAGGAGGCTTTGGATAGGAATATGCTGGAATACAAGATAAAGCTTCATGTTGTTATTGATGAGGAGGGGAGGACATATCCGATCAGTATTTTAGAAAATCCTTTCCCTTCCATGAATAAAAAAATACTGGAATTCGCATCAGGGGTACGTTTTACTCCTCCTACTAAACAGGGGGTTCCGGTTAAGGCAGAATATCTCTGGCCAGTGGTGTTCTCGAGTAAATGAGGAGGTTGTTTATGAAACGAATAGTCCAATTTGGTTTGTTGTTGTTACTCAGTTGCTACCCTCTCCATGGGGCGGATATGGATTTAAAGATACAGCTTCCCGATGTGGAGATGATGCTGCAACCGGTTAGCCCGCCGCAATTAGAGAAAGAGGGGCTGCCTCTGTTCGAAGAGGGTCAGACTGTAAGAGAATATCTCGCGTACTTCAACAGTAAAAATTATAAAGAGGCTCTTTCATACATCAGGGGAAAGAAGGCTTCTGTACTGGAATTGATAGAAAGCGGTGATCCTGACGGCAAACTTAAACAACAGGCGGTAGTTGGGGGCCTTCAACCGACAACACGGATAAACCAAATCAGCGCCTATCTGCTCTACCTGATCGGGCATGGCTATTTATCATTGGAAAAATATGAGGCAGCGGAAACCGCCTTCCTCACTGCCCTGACTCCTTTGCCTGATTATATTCGTGTGCATGAATCCCTGGGGCTGCTTTACATGCGGCTGGAACGCTATAAAGAAGCCCAAAAGCATCTGGCACATGCTGTCGGATTGGGCCTTCAAACTGCTCAGCTGTTTGGTGCCCTGGGGTATCTTAATTATAAGACCGGTAATTTCTGGGGTGCGGCGACTGCCTTCCAGGAGGGGTTAATGCTGGATCCTGATAACGAACAGTATAAAAGAGGACTGTTGCATTCCCTAATATACACTCATCAGCACCAGTCCGCATTGACCCTGGTTGAGAGTATGCTGCTGGAAAAGCCGGACGAAGCCGGGCTCTGGGTATACCGTGGTCAGGCGGCGCTTCAGGCAGGAGAACGGGAAGCGGCGCTTTCCAGCCTGGAAACGGCAATACGTCTTGGAGACAATATAAGTTCCAATATGCAGGTCTGTTCCACACTGCACATGGAACTGGGCAGTATCGAAAGGGCGGTCGATCTGTTGAAATCCGTTTTCGCCAGGGACATGGATTTTATATTCATCGATCAGGCCATGAGTTGGTTAAAGCAGGCGGAAGAATGGACTCTGCTTGAACAGGTCGTTCATTCGACGCGGCAGAAATGGGGCAGCCTGGACAAACTGAATCAGAGCAAGGTCCTGATGAGAGAGGCGGATATCAGCATACATAAAGGCAATGAATCCTCTGCACGTGATACTTTGGATAAGGCCATAGAACTGGATCCGTCCAATGCCTATGCGTTGATGTCCCTGGCCGGCATTCACCGGAAAAAGGGCGACTACAACCGTGCCGAACTATTATATCAGCGCGCCAGTGCATTTAATCTTTATCGTGAGAACGCGATGATTTCCCTTGCGCAACTGGCCCTGGATCAGGAGGATTTTGAACGCGCCCTTCAGATTCTACGGGATATGCTGAAGGAATTCCCAGGTCGATCGGACCTCAACCGTAACATTGAGTCCCTTGAAAA
>CAZSZQ010000049.1:0-14064 GCA_964610475.1 uncultured Desulfatiglans sp. | reverse complement strand
ATTGACAAAGCCATCATTGATTATAATAAGGCAATAGAAATGAAACCTGGAGATGCAGATATCCATAATCTTCGTGGAAATGTATATTACAAAAACGGACAGATTAACGAGGCTATTGCTGATTACTCCAGGGCAATAGAGATTAATCCCGGGCTTGCAAACGTTTACAATAACCGGGGAGGTGCATATATTATTGCCGGCAAAATAGAAATGGCCTCCGAAGATTACAAAAAGGCTTTAGAGCTGAATCCAAGGTATGGTGAAACCAATGATGGTCGCGAAATAGTATGCCGCAGAGGCAGGCCAATAACCGGATCTATTCTCAGCAAGGAATACTGTGCAACAAAATCATATTGGGATGCAGGAGTAATAGAGCATGAAATAGTACCTGGAGTGGCTAATATTATCCGAGACTATCCGGGTGATTCACTTATTGAAAAGTTCTAGTGTGTAATGTCGGGATCAGCCCGTTGACATTGGACATAAAAGCATGGGAAACCGTTTGGTGTTTATCATGCCTGCACAGTTGACAGCTTCTAAAATTCATAAATCAAAAAAACCGGATTCTGCGATCGAGTCCGGGAATGACATTCCAGGTGAAAAACGGAGGCTAGCCCTTGACGGGCATATACTGCCTGATTCTTTTGCTTTTTACTTTTAGACTAACATCTGCAACAGAAGTCCGGGATTAACCCACTGACACAGGAGAATAGATATGAAATATATGACTGTTATCCTTGGGATTTTGCTTATTACCGGTTGTGTGCATTCCTCTACAACCTCAGCACCTGTAGATATCTTTGGCTTGTGGAAAGGAACCATTGACAATGCAGGTTCCGGTCCGCCCCTGGAGTTGGCTTTCAATTTTGTAAGTGATGGACAGAATGTTGGCGGATTTATGCGCGATGAATCCCAGCCTGGCGATTGGATCAGGCTGGATAACTTTATATTAAAGAGGGATAAGATTTATTTTACGACTGCAGTTAATACACCCCAGGGTGTAATAAAGCATAAGTATACAGGCGGGTTCGTAGATTCTGTTGTAATCAAACTAGCCGCCAAAGTTGAAAGACCAGGTTCTTCGGACAATCCCCTAAGAGGTCAAAAACCATCCTTCAGGAATGAAGGATTGATGAGGGGGAATTTAAGTAAAAACAGCAACACTATTGATCAGGGTAATCCCGGCAGTATTGCCAAAACTGGGGAGGGGGTTATTCAAGGTATGAAAGGCATCAGAGACGCTGAATTCACCATTCGGAAGGTAAAATGAAGGCATTGGGATAAGATCAGCCCGTCGACATGGGACAACCGGAAGCCCGATTAAGCCTGGAGCAATATATAATCATATCAATATCAGTATGCCTGTACAAAGCTGAGACGAAATCGCTGCAACTAAAACTAATATGCCTGATCTATTCAAAGACTATATCCTTTTCATTAATCAGTTAATTTCTTTCCATTATCTCCAAAATCCCTCGCCTGCGGTAATATGAAGGCAGCATGATGATAAAAACAATCAGGGCCATGATGATAATAAATGAGGCGGCCTTAAACATGGTGGAGTAATCATACATCTCATACACAATACTGCCAAAAATGGGCCCTAAAAAAAGGCCAAGGTCTATACCGATGTAAAGAGTATTGCTTGCCACACTTCTCTTCAAGGGTGTTTCAGAGAGTATGCACATGGAATAGAGGGCAGGCTGGAATGATCCGAAACCTATAGCTGCAACTGTTGCCCCTGTTAGCATTGAACCGATTGATCTGCCTGAACCTATTATGAAAAATGAGGCTGCAAATATTATCAGGGAAGGAGCAAGTATCCTGGCCAATCCAAACCTGTCGGTCAGCCACCCGCTTGCCGGTCTGGAGAACATGAGAACCAGGGCCAGAACAGTATAAAATGAACTTATTCCGGTTATCTCCAGCTCCTTTGCGTATTCTATAATATATACATTATACAGTGACCATCCTATAAAATTAAAAAACATAACTATTGACATCGGTATTGCATGCACTGAGACAATATTCTTATACCATGCCCCTGCGTTTATTATATCTTCCTTTGTCTTTTTATCAGGTAAAAGTGTCAATGCGGGAATGACACCCAGAAAGAGAATTACCATCGTAAAGAGAAATACGCAGGTAAAGCCGAAGCTTTCACCCCTTATATTTGTGCCGAAATTCAGGATGTTCAACCCTATGGTTGGCGCGATCGCCATGGCTATTGATCCGCTGAGCCCGTATAATCCCATGCCTGATGCCATTTTTTCTTTAGGCAGGCTATCCCCTGCAAGGGTCATGGTAAGAGACCCAACCAGGGCATACTGGAGCCCATGGATAAGCCTTAATGCAATAAAGGCAAAGATATTATCAAACATGGCATAGCCTATATTTACTGTGCCGCCGATAACAAATACCAGTATCATCAGCTTACGCTTGTCAAATTTTATTAAAACAGGACCTGCCACCGGCCTCATTGAAAGGGCTACTCCAAAAAAAAGGCCAGTGAGTAATCCCATGATATAGGCGCTGGCGCCCAGATAAACAGCATAGGAGGCCACAAGAGGATTTATGCAAAAATGAGCAATACTGAGCATAAAGGATGTAAGTAATATGCATATAAAGTTACGGTTCCAGATTGACTCCGGTGATTTTGCCTTAGAATTGTCCAAAAAATTATGACTCCTTTATTACGTAAAAAGGGAATTCTCCCCACTGCTCTTGTCTTATGCTAATATAATTTAGATTACCCCTATTTCCTAATATAAAATAATTTATGTTTGAAAAAATATTTTCCAAATTTTTTCTTGACATAAAAGAGGGTCTAAATTATTATTCACTACCATGGTAGATAATATAATAGAAAGATTGATAGAAACAGGCTTTTCGGAATATGAGGCAAAGGCCTATGCAGCGCTTGTAAAGGCCAATCCTGCCACGGCATATGAAATAGCAAGGCTTTCAGGCATACCTACTTCAAAAATATACGGGGTTATTTCGCGGCTTTATAAGAAGGGTATCGTAATGCTTGCCGGTGATGAAAAGAAGAAACGTTATGTACCCCTGGAACCGTCAGAATTTATTGAAAACACCAGAAAGAAGATGGAGACAACCCTTGACGGGCTTCAAGAGGATCTTTCAAATATAAGTAAGGGGAATGATATTTCATATATCTGGGATATCCACGATTATGAATACCTTCTGGAAAAGGCCATAAGAATGGTGCAAAGTGCTGAAGAAAGCCTTCTTGTATCGGGGTGGGATGAAGAACTTTCAGTACTTGAAGAGCACCTTGTTTCCCGAAAAAAAAGCAATGTGAAAATAGCCATTGTACATTTCGGAGAAGGAAGTTTCAATACGGGTATGGTCTACCTGCACCCTATAGAGGATACTATATATAATGAAAAAGGCGGAAGAGGCCTTGTTATAATAACCGATATGAAGGAAGCCATGATGGGCACCATTTACCCCGACCATAAAGTAGAAGGTGCATGGAGTGTTAACCAGGGTTTTGTGACCCTGGCGGAAGACTATGTAAAACATGATATATACATAATGAAAATCGTTAACCGTTTTGATGATCTTCTGATTGATCGTTTTGGAAAAAAATATAAAAAGCTGAGGGATATATATAATGATGAAGAAAATGAACAATGAAGCCCTGATTTATATTGATGGTAAATTCTACAAAAAGGAAGAGGCAAAGATATCTGTCTATGACCATGGGTTACTGTATGGAGACGGTATATTTGAAGGCATTAGAATATATAAGAAAAAAATCTTCAGGTTAAAGGAACACCTGGAAAGACTCTTCGGTAGTGCAAAAGCCATAAAGCTTTCAGTCCCCTTAGGTATAACCGAAATGGAAAAGGCTGTAATCGAAACTGTAAAATTGAGCAAAAAAGCAGACGGCTATATTCGTCTGATTGTAACACGGGGAGAGGGAAGCCTTGGCATAGACCCAATGAAATGTAAAAAGGCCACTGTCATAATTATTGTTGATGATATACAGCTTTATCCTGCCGAATATTACCGGAAGGGTATTAAAATTATAACCGCTTCATCAAGGAGGATTTCGCCCGACAGCCTTGATCCCAGAATTAAGTCATTGAATTATCTGAATAACATAATGGCAAAAATGGAGGCAGCAAATTCAGGATGCCAGGAGGCAGTAATGCTTAACAGAGAAGGCTATGTAGCTGAGTGTACTGCAGATAATATTTTTATTGTGATGGATGATAGCCTTTTAACACCATCGGGAAGCAAGGGTGCCCTGAACGGGATAACAAAAAACGAAGTGATTAAGATTGCTGAAAAGAAGGGAATAAAGACAAGGGAATCGGAACTTACACAGTATGATCTATACAACAGTGATGAGTGCTTTCTTACCGGAACAGGAGCTGAGGTTATACCTGTTGTTGAAATAGATGGCAGGGTGGTAGGTCATGGAAAACCCGGTGAAATAACTCAAAAACTGATGAAAGAATTTTGTTAGTATCCATCCAAAAACTGCCGCTTTTTGATGGATACTAACCTGGGATTACTCCTTTACCGGCATCACATGTATAGCCTTGATTATCAGGTGCACTTCATCTCCCACCTTGAGATCAAGATCTTCCAATGACTCTGTGGTGATAACTGATCCCATTTCTGTGGGTTTGTTCACTCTAAATTTTATCAATGACATCACATCACCTATTTTTATTGATTTTACCTTTGCTTTAAGATCATTTCTTGCACCGTATTTCATGATATTCTCCTTTTTTGTTAAAGTTTTTATCATAAAAGCCAGACTACTCCTGTATCATAACATAGCGGCGTGAATGCGTCTATCTGTTAATCATAATGTGATAAATTCTTTTTGACTTGTGTGAGCGAATTCACTAGAATCCGGGCCGTAATTCTCTTTTCAACAAATAAAAAACACCTTTAATTTAACGAGGTCATATGTCTGACGATTTCAAGCCCTGGACATGGAAGGTTCCTGAAGATTTTAAACCTCTAGATTATAATTCCTCACGTCAGGATGGCCATGACAAGGTCTCAGGTCAGGCCGTATTTACAAGGGATGTTTACCTGCCAGGAATGTTGTACGCCAAAATCCTTAAGTCACCCTATGCCAGCGCCAGGATATTAAAAATGGATACCAGCAGGGCAAAGGCGTTAACAGGTGTAAGGGATATTATAAAATTTGATGACCCTGATATTAAGCTTGAAAACTCAAGGGGCGGATACTGTTCAAGCGAGTACAATATCCTGACCCTTCCTCCCACTGCGGATTTTTTTCAGCACCCTATGGGGGTTGTGGTGGTGGCAGACAGCGAAGAGATTTGCGACCTCGCCTTAAGTCTCATTGAAATAGAATGGGAGGAGATGCCCTTTATCCTGGATATGGAAGAATCCCTTAAGCCCGATTCGCCTGAGCTTATGCCTGATGTACTGAGGCTGAATGCAGCGGCAAAAGAGCCCAATACCCTCGTGACAAAAAAGACAGATATAGGTGAGGTGGATCTAGGTTTTAAAGAGGCGGATAAGATAATAGAGTATACCTTTACCAGGGCGCCAAACACGGTTGCAGGTGTTGAAGGCATGGTATGTGTGGCCCAATGGAGAGGTGATTTTTTAGATATCTGGCAGCATCACGCCTCACATATGGAACAAATCTTAAGCAACCCGAGCCTCGTAAATGTCGGATTGTCCTTTGTCTCACTGGGATATGGCACTATAGATGCCGAAGTGAAATACCCGCCAAAGAACAGAAAAGACCCTCTATTACCCCTATGTGAACCAAACAGGATCAATGTTACTATCCCATACCAGGGTGCATGGTATGGCGGCATCTCATGGCTCGGGTATTCAACCGCCTTTATTCGCATGGCAACAATCATCGCAAGAAGAGCGCAAAATCGCCCTGTAAAGCTTCTGTTTGATGAAAGCCATTTTTACCTCACCGGGGATGATGCTGCCATTTATAAATGCAGGATCGGTGCAAAAAAGGATGGCACAATAACCGCGCTTGACTGGCATGTGGTAGGGCCGGTTGGCGAGCTTCATATAGATAAGACCCATGAGTCCACATGTATCCAAAATATGCGCAATACGCAGGAATGGGCACTTATCAACCACGGCCCTCATATCTGTTTCAGGCATGGCACCCAGTGTTGTGTCCCGCATAACATGATGTTTGACAGGGTCGCCGCAGAGTTTGGTCTTGACCCTACAGTAGTCGCCCTTAAAAATGACGGGTGCCAGGGCCATGACTGGTATTGGATAACAAAATACCAGGAGGAAAACGGCTTTCCAAAGAGACACAGCCTTAAGGAGGTCATTGATCTCGGCAAGGAGGCCATCGAATGGAATAAAAAGTGGCATGCCCCCGGGGCAAAGAAGCTTCCAAACGGAAGGATGCACGGGCTCGGATTTGTTTATATCAACGAATGGAGCTGGATGCCCGGCAGGCAATTCGCCTGTCTTGTGCTGAGAGATGGAAAACTCACCATTATCGGGATGCGTGCGGATTTTGGAGTAGATACCGAATCAGCATTCCGTTATTGTGTGGCTGCTGAATCAGGAATAAGGTATGACGATATCGTGCTGCAGCAGCAGAGGTCTGACGCAAACACCTACCGATTCTGGGTCCCTGGCGGGGCCATGGGCATCACCAGGAACACCCCGCAGCTTATAGTGGCAGCCAGGCAGTTGAAACAGAAGATCCTGGATTATTCAGTGCGTCCCCCGGCAGCCCAAATGTTTTTTCCGGGAGCCAAACCTCCTCAGCCTGCATTCCCCGGAAAAACTGCCGATGAGCTGGATGTAAAAGAAGGTATTATCTTTGAAAAGGCAAATCCGCAGAACAGAAAAAGCGTTAAGGAGGTTGCAGGCGCTTTCTGGGGCGATGATCCTTCAATAATTCATCCGGTTGTACCTGATGTGTCCGGCTTAACCCTTGATGGAAAGCCTCATCCAAAGATGTATATCATGAGCAGGCAGGCCCACTTCATGGAGGTTGAGGTGGATACTGAGACCGGGGAGGTTATCATTACCAACCTCGTGTGCGTCAATGATGTAGGGCATCTGTTTAACAGGCGGGGTGCCGAGGCCCAGCAGTATGGCGGGGCAATAATGGGATTAGGACGGAGCGCAACTGAAGAAAAGATTTACTGTCCCAAAACCGGTGTGGGGCTTAATTTTGACAATATAAACTACCATATCGGTACGATGAATGATTACCCGGAGATTAAATGTATCCTGAATGAAAGTCACCTGGGTTATTCATCCTACGGTGCCTGCGGTGTAGGAGAGGATTCCGGGGCCTCACTTTCAGGGATAACAGCAGGGGCGATATACAACGCAACCGGAAAATGGGTCGATGAGTATCCCACAACACCTGAGAGGGTGTTAAAGGCCCTTGGAAAGATTTAAGCTTTAATAATCGAAATCGGATTTTAAATTGGTATCGAAGCACGATTGCTATTTCGATTACGATTTCGATGAAAACAAAAAAATATTTGACACAACACACGGGGTTATTATGTCAGAAAAAAAGAAAAATCCGGAAGAACAAACGAAAACAGGGCTTGGCGATTTATCCCGCAGGAAATTCCTGAAGGATGCAGGGCTGGTAATCGGCGGAACAACAGTTGGCACAATAGCCTTTGCATCCGGTGCCGAGGCTCAGCAGCAGGAAAAAGGGAATACCCCCACTTCTGAAACCTCCGCAACCAACACCCAGTCAGAATGCAGGCAGCCAATTGAACTGACTGTAAACGGCGGCAGATACCGTTTTCATGTTGAGCCTAACTGGACCTTAAGGCAACTCTTAAGGGATGAAATAGGTCTTACATCACCTAAAGACTGGTGCGGCGGCATGGGGGCATGCGGGTCATGCACTGTAATCATGAACGGAAGGCCGGTACTCTCCTGTTTAACCCTTGCAATAGAATGCAATGAGGCAGTAATAGAAACCGCAGAGGGAATTGCAAAGTCAAAACATCCCATAATAGACTCTTATATCAAGTGGAATGCCTTTCAGTGTGGTTACTGCACCCCCGGATTTGTAACAACAGCAAAGGTGCTTCTTGACAGAAACCCGAACCCGACAGAGGCTGATGTCCGTGATGCCCTTGGCGGCAACCTCTGCCGATGCGGTACATATCAGCAGCATCCAAAGGCGGTGGTGGATGCAGCAGTGGCAATGAGAGCAAAGTGATGAATGAGGAGCATTGAATTAGAAATTACTTAAGATGTTATAATTTGATTATTTTTTATAATTCAGCATTCCATATTCGATTGTTGTTTTAAAATAAGATTTTAAGTCGTCATTCCCGCGAAGGCGGGAATCCAGTTGGATTTTTTAAAACCAAAACAATGGATACCCGCCTTCGCGGGTATGACGGACGTAAATGAGGGTATGACGACAATAATTGATACTTTAAAGAGATGATAATATGAAAACAATAAAAAGATTCGAACACATCAATGCAAAGTCAGTAGATGAAGCAACCGCAATATTAAAGGAGGGCAGGGCATCTATCATAGCAGGTGGCACCGATATCCTTGGCACAATGAGATTTGAGATACTACCTGATTACCCTGAAATCCTCGTAAATTTAAAGAGTATCCCTGATCTTGATTATATTAAGGAAGAGGGAGGCATGCTCAAAATAGGCGCACTTACAAGATTGGAAGATATTGCAAAAAATGATGTGATGAAGAAGAAATATACCGCACTGGCTGATGCTGCGCACCACACCGCATCGCCTCACATAAGAGAGATGGGGACAATAGGCGGCAATATATGCCAGTTCACAAGGTGCTGGTATTACAGGCTCCCTGATAACAGGTTTGACTGTATCCGCAAAGGGGGTAAAAAGTGTTATGCCATGACAGGTGAGAACAGGTATCATTCCATATTTGGAGCGGTCAAAGGATGTGTTGCTGTAAACCCGAGCGATACAGCACCGGCACTGGTGGCGATGAATGCTAAGATCAAAACAAATAAAAGATCAATCGAGGCCGAACAATTCTGGGATATGGTAAAACCCGGTTCAACCATACTGGAAAAAGACGAGATAGTTACAGAGATACAGGTGCCCACACCGGCGAAAGGGGTTAAAAGCTCATTCATCAAATTTGCAATTCGTAAATCCATTGATTTTCCAATAGTCAATTGTGCAGCCATGATCGGAAAAGGCGATGCAAGAATATGCCTCAATGCAGTGCACAATAAACCCTATCGATGTATTAATGCAGAAGAAGCGATCAGGAGTAAATCCATAAATGAAGGCAACGCAGATGCTTCCGGAGCAGCGGCTATAGAAAAGGCAAAAACCCTTTCGGGCGACAGGAACAAGTGGAAGATACAACTGGCAAGAACAATGGTTAAAAGGGCGATACTGGGGTGTGCCTGATTAGGTGTCTATTATAAAAATCAATAATAGAAGTTTATTTTCCCTGTCTGTATATGCAGATTAAAAGATTAAAACAACAGATGCACAAGTTTATTAAGATAATACTCTCCTCGCTTATAATTTTATTAAATGTCTCTAACACATATGCCGAACTCACACTCAAAGAGGTTCGGACTGCATCAAAAAACATTCTTGTTGCCTTTTTTACAAGCGACATTATCGATGTCAATGAGGCTGATATCAGCAATACGAAAGACTGGAAAATCAATAAGAGGCCTGTAAAAAAAATATATAAGTATGTCATGCAGGCTGATCCTTGTGATCATCATATCTATCTTGAGACTAATAACCTTAAAAAAGGGAAAAAATACTTTCTGCAGACTCCTTATGGAAACACCGAATTTGTATATAATCCGGCGAATATTCTGTGTGAATCAATAAAGATAAACCAGGCAGGTTACAGTGCCCTATCAAAAACAAGATACGCTAACTTTGCCATCTGGCTGGGTACAGGGGGAAGCCGCAAGATAGGCGGGGCTCTTCCGGGCTATAAAGTAATCAATATATCATCCGGGAAAAAAATAACAAAAGGCCGGTTAAAGGAGATCGGCAAGGATGAATCATCCGGTGATTTTGTCTACCGCATTGATCTCTCCAAAGTCCCTGAGGGTGGCCCATATAAAATAGTGGTTGATGGTTATGGTTGTTCATATCCATTCGGGGTAGGGGGTGAGTTTTCAAAAAGGGCAGCATATCTACTTTTCAGGGCCCAGTATTTGCAGCGCTGCGGGTGTCCTATTAAAATACCTGATATACGTGAAAAACCATGTCATACCATTATTTATGATGTTGACGGCCCAATAGGTGAGGCAAATATCGAGGTTAAGGGTAATGAAAGAGAGTTCAGGGTATATGGCGGTTACCATGATGCAGGTGATGCAGACAGAAGGGCATATCATATCTCAAATCCTATGATCAACCTTATGATATATGAGGCATTCCCTGAATATTTTTATGACGGCCAGTATGATATACCCGGAGAATTTGATGCTGAATATAATATAAAGAGCTATACGAATAATGTGCCTGATATCATTGATGAGGCTGAATGGGGAGTGCTTCCATGGGAGTACCTGCAGAATGAAGATGGCAGTGTTCACTTTGGTACTGAGACAAAGGGATACCCTGAGCCATTTGCCGCCCCAATGGACAGGGATAATAAAAAATACGGGACTGTTGCCATAGATTCACGGGCAACTACTGCCAGCGCTGGCCTTTTCATGCATTTTGCGAGAATTATAAAGCCATATAATGCTGAACGATCTCTTAAACTGATAGACCGTGCTGAAAGGGCATTTAAATATAGTGAAAAGGGTATGGCTGCTCCTGAAAGGCTCTATTTTTATATTCAGAGATATTTACTAACAGGTAATGATGCTGATCATCAGAAGGTAATCGAGCTGTACATGGCTGCTGATTCTCTAAAAAAGAATCTTTATGCTACACCGGGTTATTCGCTTAATGATGTGAATTTTGATAACCCGGCATATCTATATTCTTATATCATCGAAAAAAGGTTGCCTGTCGACCCTGTTATAGTCGCATTTTTTACAAATGCTATTAAAGAGGCTGCTGATAGCAACATAGACGAATTGAGAAGGCATGCATATCCAATAGGTAACAATTCAAAATCAGGAGGCTGGGGACATAATGTAAGGCAGCCACTTTATGCATGTGCACCTATGCTTTATTTTCGATTGAGTGGTGATCAGAAATATCTTAATGCTGCATCAGAGCTAATGGATTACAAGCTCGGGCTCAATCCCCTTAATATCTCATATGTGACCGGTCTTGGTTTTAACCAGGTGCATAACCCCCATGACCGTGAAAGCGCCTATACCATATCAAAAGGGCAGGGACCAAAACCGGGTATCACTGTATTTGGTCCCGGTATACCGGGGTGGAGTGGAGGAAATGCAAAGGTTATACCTGCTGTAAAAGAACTTGCAAGTGAACGCCTTTATGTGGATGACAGAGAGTTGATATCATTCAATGAGTTTACCATCTTTGAGACAATGACCCATGATGCCCTGTATACAGTGCTTGCAAATGGAGGAAAATGGAATGGGGAGAATCCTTTTAAGAGGTAATGGTACCTTTAAAATAAAATCAGGTAAAAAAAAGATGAACGTCCAACATCCAACGTTCAATGAAATATAGAATGAAATGTCTTTTCATTGCTTTTTGTTTTTCATTGGAAGTTGAACATTGGACGTTCGATGTTGGGAGTTCGTGTTTTTCCCATTGATCACGTTTTTGCTACCCCTTCGCCCTGTTCTCAATAAACACTTCGATCAGTCTGGGATGATTATCTTCAATCGATTCTTTAAGCGATTTTGCCAAGTCATCAGGTTCTTTTACCTGTAATCCTTTTACGCCCATGGATTCTGCAAGCTCTTTGAAATTAATAACAGGTTCATCTATATCCATGCCAGCATGTTTTTCAGTAAGCACATAATCCCCAAGCACATGTCTTCTTACAAGTTTCACCTGCCTGTAGACCCCGTTATTTGTTATTACAAAAGTTACAGGAATATTATATCTTGCAGCGGTCCATAAGCTCTGCATGCCCCAGGCAGCGCTGCCGTCGCCGCATACGGCTATAATCTTTTTATCCGGTGCGCCAAGGGAAGCGCCCATTGAACCGGGCAGCCCCCACCCAATACTTCCGCCCTTGCGCGCCCGCATGAATTGTCCTGCCTTTGAAAGATTTACCACCTGTCTTAACATCTGGGATGAAGACCAGCAGTCATCAACAATAATAGTATTCTCGTCTGTAAGGTCATCTATCTCTTTCATGAGTCTTGATACTGCAATCGGGGTAATAACTTTTTCAGCCTCAATCTGTTTATTCAGGATATTATTCTTCTCATTTTTTTGTGTTTCTATTTCCTGTTTTCTCTTTTCTATTTTCCTGATTATCTCTGCCGGAAGCCTGTTTTCAAGGGCGCTGTTAAGGTCTGTTAATACAGATTTGATATCACCCTGTATGCCACAGTCGGTTGATATGTTCTTCCCCAGTTCCCACGGATTTTCGTCAATATGTATAATCCTTATATTTTGCGGCACTATATCTTCAGGGTTATAAAAACCGGGGCTGAAGATTGAACAGCCTATACCGATTATAAGATCAGCATGCTTAAGGGTCTCCTTTGTATTTGGTAATGACGGGTCAAGGTCGCCAAGGTACTGTGGATGCCTTACAGGAAAATTTACATCTGACATCCATGCCTGATAGACCCTTGAACCAGTCAGCTCTGCAAATCTTACGACCTCGTTAAGTGCATTACACCTTGTTACGCCGCTTTCTACCATGATAACAGGATGACAGGCTGTTTTAATAAGATCAACAGCCCTCTCAATGGCCATGCTGTCCGGCCGTGTTTCTGAATAGATAGAACTCTTTTTTACCCCTTTGAAATCTATCTCCTGGTTAATAATATTCTGGGGAAGGGATACAAGCACCGGCCCCTTTGGGTGCTGTAATGACATCTTGAATGCACGCTGCATAATCATGGGTATGTCTTCTGCATGATGGATCTCAGTGCACCATTTGGTATATATCTTACCCATACCCACAATATCACCCGTAAGATGAGGGTCCTGCTGTAAAAGCCGTGTATCCTGCTGACCCGCTGTAATAACAATGGGCACCCCGCCTGTCTGTGCATTATATAGCATGGCAAGGGCGCCTGCCACACCAGGCCCTGTATGGAGATTTAAAAAACCCGGTTTGCCTGTAACCCTTGCATAACCTTCTGCCATACCTGCTGATACCAGTTCGTTCAGCCCTAGTATATATTTTATGTCTCTTGTTTTTTCCAGCGCATCCATGAACAGAACCTCTGTTGCCCCCGGTATGCCAAAGACATATTCAACGCGTTCACTCTTTAAAACCTCTATTAATGTCTCTGCGCCTTTGATTTTCGGCATCTTGAACTCCTTTTAATTTCTATCATTTACTATTATTTTTGGGTTAATATATAAACAAACCTTCTTCCTTTCAAATAATTTTTAAAACAATGATGAAAATTACTTTTATAATCAATCATATCAGGTGTCTATCTATGAAAAAATCGTAGAGACAAGGCATGCCTTGTCTCTACAGGTGTAGAAATAATAACAACATTCGGGACGACATCACCACTTGATAGAAAAACCCATATGTTTTATAGTGGGTCAATATTTTTCATTTATTCTGAGGAGGAAATTCGATGCCAGATATCAGTGAATATAATCGTTATGGCGAGGAGCTGGAAAGGAAGTTTGCACTTCGTACATCCCCAATTGCTGTAAAGATGCTTAAACCGGAAGAGGCGATACCTTCCGGAGCTATAAGGCCGTCAATAGAGCTGGGGCACCCGATAGCCCAGTGTCAGGCATTTGCCCTTTCACGAAGAGATAACAAGACCATTGCAATGCTAAAGGAGGACAATAACTGTTTTGCCCCATTAATCGCCTATGGTCATGTGGAAAGGCCTGATGACCCTCAGTACAGGCTTTTTATGCGGTTTCCGGCTTTTGAAATGGGTAAATATAAAGGGATTGTCTCAGCTCCATTAAAGACTGCAAGCTTCGAGCCTGATGTGGT
>CAZSZQ010000048.1:0-20217 GCA_964610475.1 uncultured Desulfatiglans sp. | reverse complement strand
CACACCTATTTGTTAATCCATAAAAAAAATATCAATTATTATATAAAATGAATGGAAATCAAGAAAAGAATGTAATTCTGCATTACTGATCATAAACGTTGACATATTTAAATCTTGACATTACACCGGCTAAAATAATAATAAAATTTTTACTTCATAATTAAGTGTTTAATTAGCAATTAAAACTATATAAATATCAATTGAACTTAATATAACTAATGCATTTTTTTGCTTATAAAACCATTTTAATTAGAGGAAAGAGTAAATGCTGACAAAGGCATATATCCCTTATAAAGGATACTATTCAAGTCCCTTTTGTAAATGGCAGGGGCAACTGGCTGCACTAAATCCAATAACCCTTGGCGCTGAAACCGCCAAACGATGGCTGGCATATTCGGATATCGATCCGGCAGTGATCGATTATCTGTATTATGGTTCAACTGTTATAGCCTACAGGGCATTTTATGCCCATACCTGGGCAAGTGCGATTATTATGGACGGCAGAAAGGATATTTCCGGACTGTATATAAATCAGGCATGTTCAACTTCTGCCACCTGTGTTCATCTTGCAGGAATAAATATAGAGGCTGGAACCTTTGATACGGCCTTTGCACTTATGTCTGACCGGTTGTCAAACGGACCTCACATTGTATGGCCAAATCCGAAAGGTCAGGGAGGTCAGGTTATCTCTGAAAACTGGGTCATGGATAATTTCAATAATGATCCCTGGGGCGGGCTAAAGATGATACAGACGGCAGAAAATGTAGCTGCCGAAATCGGCATAACAAAGGAAGAATGTGATGCACTAACACTGAGAAGGTATGAGCAGTATTTGGATTCACTGGCAAATGACAGGGCATTTCAGAAGCGATATATGTTTCCCTTAGAGGTGAAAGTCTCAAGGAATCAGGCAATAATTATTGAAGAAGATGAAGGTATCACGCCCACAACGGCAGATGGGTTGGCAAGATTACTACCTATTGAGAAGGGAGGAGTCATTACTTACGGGTCACAGACACATCCGGCAGACGGTAATTGCGGGCTCATAGTTACTACAAGAGAGAAGGCAAAGGAATTAAGTAAAGACCCTGGTCTTGAAATAAAACTGATTTCCTACGGTTATTCAAGGGCAGGAAAGGCTAAAATGGCCGCTGCACCTGTTCCCGCCGCTGAAATGGCCTTAAAACAGGCAGGTTTGAATATTAAGGATATACAGGTAATAAAAACCCATAATCCTTTTATTGTTAATGATTTAAATATGGCCAAAAAGATGAATATAGATGCCATGTACATGAACAACTATGGCAGTTCCCTGATATATGGCCACCCGCAGGGTCCTACTGCAGGCAGAATCATTTGTGAAATGATTGAGGAACTTGCCCTGCTTGGCGGCGGATATGGACTGTTTACAGGTTGTGCGGCAGGTGATACAGGCGCATCGCTTATTGTAAAGGTCGGCTGAATTCAATGACTGAAAATTTACAATTTGAACAGGGGCCTATCAGACCTCCCAATGAATCAAAGAGTTTTTTATTGAGGATTACAAGAAACTGCCCATGGAATCAATGCCTGTTTTGTCCTGTTTACAAAGGAAGAAAGTTTTCACTCCGGTCTGTGGATGAAATAAAAAATGATATCAGGACTGCTAGGGAGATCTGTAAAAATATTAAAGAGACTTCTTTCAGGCTGGGGTACGACGGTGATGTTAACTCGCCGGTAATAAGCAGCATCTTTAATGATCCGAATAGATCAGAGAGTTACAGAAGCCTTGCCGTATGGATGTATTACAAGACAAATGCCTGTTTTCTGCAGGATGCCGACAATCTGATAATGAAGACAGATGAACTAGTGGAAATACTTGAGTTTTTAAGAGAAAATTTTCCTGAAATAGCCCGCATTACTACCTACTCAAGGTCACGCACAATAGCCAGAAAAACGGAGGATGAGCTTAAAAGAATAAGGAAAGCAGGTCTTGACAGGATACATGTCGGTCTTGAAACAGGGTATGACCCGCTTTTAAAACTTATTAAAAAAGGTGTCACCTCTGAACAGCAGATTGAAGCAGGAAAAAAAGTCATAGCAGCCGGGATGGAATTATCAGAATATGTCATGCCCGGGCTTGGCGGACAGGAGATGTGGATGGAACATGCGGTAGCTACCGCCAGAGTACTAAACAATATTAATCCGCATTTTATCAGACTCAGAAGTTTAAGGATTCCTGAAAGAGTTCCGCTGATCGAAAAGGTCAGGAAAGGCGAATTTACGAAACAGACTGATGATATGATAGCTGAAGAAATACGAGTATTAGTTGATACCCTTGATAATATAACCAGTACATTAACCAGTGACCATATCATGAATCTCCTTGAAGAGATTAACGGGACATTCCCGCAGGACAAACAAAAGATGCTTGATGTGATTCAAAGTTATCAATCCATGTCTGATAATGAGAGGGTTATTTACCGGGTGGGGAGAAGGGGAGGGGCCTATCGTTCAACAAGAGATGTTGAGAGTGACCCTGTAACCAGAATAAAGATAGAAAATCACATCCGTGAAATACGCGAACAAAATGGCGAAAACGGGCTTGAGCAGGCTATCAGTGATATGGTAGATCAGTATATATAAAAACAGGGCTCAAGGCGCAGGGTTTAAGGTGCAAGGTTTACAGTAAAGGAAATTATATGGCATATTATCCAATAATGGTTGATCTTACAGGGAAAGAGGTTCTTGTTGTTGGCGGCGGTTCAGTCGCCAGCAGAAAGATAACAACCCTTCTTGAATACGGAGCAGTTATTAGTATGGTTTCAAGGGAATTGTCCCCTGAAATACAAAACTATGTAAAAAGCGGCAAGGTGCGATATCTGGGTGAAGAATTCAGTCTGGTATATCTTAAGGATAAATTTCTGGTAATTGCAGCGACTGACGATGCGGAGTTAAATCACAGAATCGGTAAGGTAGCTGAAGAAAAAGGCATGCTTGTAAATGCTGTCGATCAGCCTGCAGACTGTAATTTTATTGTCCCTTCAATTATTAAAAAGGGTGATCTCATTATTGCTGTCTCCACTTCCGGTAAAAGTCCTGCCCTGGCAAAAAAAATAAGAAAGCAACTGACAGAATATTTTGGTGATGAGTATGAACTCTGTCTCAGGATGATGGGCAGGATCAGGAATGAAGTTGTAGCACAGGGATCGGATCAGAAGGAAAACAGTAATCTGTTTCACAGGATTATTGATTCAAAGTTATTTGATGCAATAAAAACCGGTTCACTTGAAGATGCTGCACTTATACTCACTGAAATTCTCGGACGTGATATAACGGTAAATAACATCAAGGATTATATCAGGGAATGAGGTATGCATGGATCTTATTATATCCAGGATAGCCCTTTTTCTTACGTTGTTATCAACAGGCGGTTTTATTGTTTATATCATCAGGCAGAATAAATCCGTTTACAGGTCTGCCTACTGGACAATGTTCTCAGGTTTTATCTTTCAGACGATATTTCTTGTCCATCAGTATTTTGCCCTGGGTACAGTGCCGGTAGTCAATCTTAAGCTCTCTCTGGCATTTTTTGCCTGGTGCATTACAGGGACATACCTTGTCTTCCAGGTTAAATTCGGGATTATGGTGCTTGGATCTTTTGTGGCGCCTCTGGCTGCTTTTCTGATGATAATTTCATCGGTAATACCGGCGGTTCCTGATAATGTACCGCCGGTATTAAAGGGTATATGGCTGATACTGCATGTCCTTTCCATGTTTCTTGGAGACGGCGTTTTTGCCATAGCCTTTTTATCTGCAATCATGTATCTGATACAGGAAAGGCAGATCAAAAGAAAAACAAGGGGTACTCTTTTTAAAAGGCTTCCTTCGCTTGAAACACTTGATTCGATCAATCATTACTCACTGATATATGGTTTTCCCCTTTTAACAATTGGCATGATTACAGGTGCCATCTATGCGCAGCATGCCCTTGGGAATTACTGGAGGTGGGATCCAAAGGAGGTATGGTCTCTTATTACCTGGTTGGCCTATGCAATTCTTCTTCACGAACGGCTTGCCGTAGGATGGAGAGGAAGACGCGCTGCCTTTACGTCTATCCTGTGTTTTCTGATCCTTATTTTCACATTTCTGGGAAGCAGCCTGTGGCTTGACAGTTACCACAGTTTCAGTGACTTTGGCGGAGGCGGCAGGCTGCCATGATAAGTATCATCAACATTGGCATGAACCACGAGTCTGCCCCGGTTGAACTGCGCGAATGTCTGGCGGGAGACAGGATGAGCCCTTCCGGAATACTGGCAAAAATGAGAGAATCTGACCTGCTTAATGAGAGTATATTCTTTTCTACCTGCAATCGTGTAGAAGCATTATGCACAACATTAAACAGTGACGGCGCAGAGAAGGTGATTGTTCAGCTTTTAGCTGAATTAAGCGGCGTAGCTGAAGAAGAAATAAGATCCCACATGTATCTCTATAAGGATATGGAGGCTGTCAAACATATCTTCAGGGTTGCCTCAAGTCTTGATTCCATGGTTGTGGGTGAGCCTCAGGTACTCGGACAGGTAAAAGAGGCATACAGTCTGGCTGCGACTAGGGAAAGAACTACAGGGGTGGTTCTGAACAGGCTTATGCACAGGGCTTTTCATGTTGCCAAAAGGGTGAGGAGTGAAACCGGTATCTCTGAAACCGCTGTATCGATAAGTTATGCAGCCGTTGAACTTGCAAAGAAGATATTTCACGGTCTTGAAGGAAAGTCGGCTCTATTGATAGGTGCAGGTGAAATGGCTGAACTGGCTGCAAAACACCTTGTCAATCATGGGGTGAATGATTTGGTTATCGCCAACCGGAGCTTTGAACGGGCAGTTGGTCTTGCAGCGAATATAGGGGGGAGGGCCGTGCTTTTTGAGGAACTTGAATTACAGCTAATAAATGCCGACATAGTCATATCTTCAACAGCAGCGGCAGGTTATCTGATAACGGTTGATATGGTTAAAAAGATCGCAAGGAAAAGAAAAAACAGACCGCTCTTCATTATAGATATTGCTGTTCCAAGAGATATCGAGCCTGAAGTAAACAGACTGGAAAATATTTTTTTATATGATATAGATGACCTGAAAGAAGTGGTAAATGATAACAGCTCACATAGGAGGCAGGAGGCAATAGTTGCTGATCGGATTGTTCAAGAGGAGGCGCTTATATTCGGAAGCTGGCTATCGACTCTGGATGTGGTGCCTACTATAAGGCTCTTAAAAGATAAAATAGAGGGTATAAGGATATCGGAGATAAAGAGGAGCATGCCCGATATGGGAAATCTGACACAGAAACAGATTAAATGTATTGAAACAATGACATTATCCATGACAGAAAAGATTGTTAATGATCCTATATTAACCTTAAAAAAGATGGCGGGAAGATCCTCAAAGGACTCTTTTCTTGATATAATCAGAAAACTTTTTAATCTTGATCAGGACGACAAGCAGAGGAACAGAGATGAAAATTGAGAAAATAATAAACAAAATAAAAAATCATGAAAATGCAGACAGCATCGGGATGATTGCGAGTCATCTTGGAATAGTCCGCAGTTTTTCCAGAGATGGAAAGGATGTAAAGGCGGTTAACGTTAAATATGACATGGCTGCTCTTAATAATATTATTAGTAATATTAAAGCTATGCCAGGAATAGTTGATGTTATAGTTGAGGTAAATGGGGGCAGGTTGAAGGTCGGTGATGAGCTTATGTTCGTTGCAGTAGGTGGGGATATCCGGGAAAATGTATTCGCTGCCCTTATCGAGGCGGTAAATCAGATCAAAAAACAGGCAGCAAAAAAAGAAGAAATATATATTTCATAGGTTAAGGATGAGGTGACAAAAAATGGGAATGGTTGATATTGCGGAAAAACCTGTAATCAAACGATCAGCAAAGGCATCAGGAAGATTGTATCTGAGACCTGAAACAATAAGAATTATAAAGGCGGGAAAGGTAAAAAAGGGTGATCCGCTTCTGATAGCAGAGATTGCAGGGATGAATGCAGCCAAACAGACCCATCTGCTTGTCCCGCATTGCCATCAGATTCCTCTGGATATAGTAGAAGTAGATTATACGGTAAATGAAGATTCAATAGATGCGGTATGTACTGTAAGCGCCCAGGCAAGGACCGGTGTTGAAATGGAGGCCCTTGTAGGAGTATCTATTGCTCTGAACACGATACTGGATACTGTGAAGTATATTGAGAAGGACGAGAATGGACAATATCCCTATACAAAGATAACCGATATCATGGTTATTTTTAAAAAGAAGGGTGAATAGTCCCTATAATGAATATTTCTCAATAACGGCCATGAATTCATCGATATTTATTGGTTTCGAAATGTAGTCATTCATCCCTGCATTTAGAAACTTTTCTTTATCACCTTTCATGGCGTGTGCAGTCATAGCAATAATTGGTATTGTTTTATTTCTCTTCTGTGCATCAGATTTGCGGATATGTCTGGTTGCCTCCATTCCATCCATATCCGGCATCTGGATATCCATTAACACGATGTCATATTCATTTTCTTCAAGGGTTCTAACTGCTTCTATCCCGTTACTCACAACGGTGACCTCATGTCCCCATTTCTTGTTAAGAAGGCTTGTAGCCACCTTCTGGTTTACTATATTATCCTCAGCCAGCAGTATTTTAAGTTTATGATAATTAATTGTCTCCGGTACTTTATGATTGTGTTTTTTCTCAGCCGGGATTTCTTTAAAGGTATAAAGAATTGTCTGAATCAAGTCCTCCTGTAATACAGGTTTCTGCAGATAACTGTTTATTCCTCTCCTGTGTTGTTTATTAAAACTATCATTTTCAGTAATAGAGCTCATCATAATAATTTTAATGCTATTAAAAATGCTTTCTGAGCGTACCTTTTCGGCAAATTTAAAACCGTCCATTTCCGGCATATGGTAATCAAGCAGTATGAGGGAGTATGGCGCATTTTTTTCAGATGAATTATAAAGCCTTTCAAGCCCATCTTTTCCGCTGTTACAGACTGTACATAAAAAACCAAAGGGCTCAAGTGTGTTTTTAAGTATTAGACAGTTGGTGCTGTTATCATCAACAATAAGTATACGCTTGCAGTTTAATTCATCGGGGAGATTACAAAAGGTATCATGCTCCAAAGGATAGCCTTTTTCAAATTCAGCGGTAAAATGAAAGATGCTTCCCTGACCGGGTTTGCTTTGCACCCATATCCTGCCTTTCATCAACTCGGTTAGTTTTCTTGATATTGCAAGGCCAAGGCCTGTCCCGCCGTATTTTCTGGTAGTGGAGGTATCAACCTGTGAGAAGCTTTCAAATATTTTTTCCATTTTTTCTACAGGTATACCTATTCCTGTATCTTTTACATAAAAATGGATACGAACATTACCGTCACTACATTCTGTTCCATCACTAGTTGCACCTATTATAATCTCGCCTTTTTCTGTAAATTTAATGGCATTACCCACCAGATTTACTATTATCTGCCGCAGTCTGTTAGGGTCACCCTTGAGTGCAGTGGGCAGGTTATTATCCAGATTGCATATTAACTCAATCTGCTTTGAAAAGACCTGTAACGCCATCATGGATGTTACTGTTTCAAGTATCTTTCTTAAATTAAAGTTAATTGACTCGAGCTCCAGCTTCCCTGCTTCTATCTTTGAAAAATCAAGGATGTCATTTAAAAGATCAAGCAGCGAAACCGCTGATTGTTTTACAACATTCATATATTCATATTGCTGATTATTCAGTTCCGTTCCGAGAGCAAGCTCAGTCATCCCGATAATTCCGTTCATTGGGGTACGTATTTCATGACTCATATTGGCAAGAAATTCACTTTTGGCCTTACTTGCCTCCTCTGCTGTAACCTTTGCAGCCTTAAGCTCTTCTTCAAATTTTTTCCGTTCTGTAATATCATGACTTATCCCTACAATCCCTTTTACTTCCCCATCGCTATCCTCAAAACGTACCTTTGTTGATGTTACCCAGTACTCTTTGCCATTTGATTGATTTATAATCAGTTGTTCCCTGTCTTTTTGAGAAACACCTGTACTTATAATTCTTTGTTCATCTTCATAAATTTCTTTTAAGTGCCGCCTTGGAAAAATATCCAGATCTGTCTTGTTTACAATATCCTCCTGTTTTTGGGCGCCAAGTGCATGGAGATGCGCTTTATTGTTTAGTATAAATCGTGACATTTTATCTTTAATGTATATATAATCAGGTATTAAATCGATCAGTGTCTTTAACAGATTTCTTTCATCTGCCAGTTCCCTCGTCCTGTTCTGAATCATTGTTTCAAGGTATCTGTTGCGTTCGCGTATATTACGGGTCCTCAGATAATAAAAACCCAGGATACTAAAAAACAGTAATAAAACAGTAAATATCCTGAACCACATTGTCTTCCAATAAGGCGGGGTGATAATGATCTTTAATGAAGCCCCTTCTTTATTCCATACATTATTATTGTTTGATCCTCTAACCCGAAAAATATATTCACCAGGGTTAAGGTTTGTATATGTTGCTGAGCGCCGGGTACCGATATTATTCCATCCTCTGTCAAAACCTTCCATTAGATAGGAGTACTGGTTTTTATCAGATGAAACATAATTTAATGCAGAAAAGCCGAAGGAAATAACAGAATGCTTATAGGATAGTAGTAATTTATCGGCCTGGCTTATGTGACTTTTTAAAGGAGAGTCTTTTTCAGCCGGCTTTATTTTCTCATTAAATATCTGGAAATCAGTAATAATGACCGGCGGAATATTTTCGTTTTCTATGATATTAAGATGATCAAACTCATTAAATCCATTGACTCCGCCAAAATATAATTTCCCATTTTTTGATCTGAAGCGTGACTTCTTAATGAAATTACTGCCCTGAATGCCGTCTGTCTTTGTATAATTTATAATTTTAAGGGTTTCAGTGTTAAACCTCGACAACCCTCCATTGGTGCTGATCCATAAAAAACCTTGTGTATCGTTTAAAACACCGCATATAAGATCATTTGGAAGACCATTTTCCTTTGTAAATTTCGTAAAGGTTTCTGCTTTTTTATCGAATTTATTCAGACCATATCTTGTTGCTATCCAGATTGTATTTTCATTTTCTTCAAAAATATCTGTTATATAATTATGTGAAAGGCTTTTTAGGTTTTTCTCATCTCTTTGATAACTTTTAAACTGCTCGGAAACAGGGTTAAAGATAACAAATCCTCTTGTTGTTCCGAGAAGCAGACAACCATTATCAGATAGTTGAATGACTTCAACAAAATTATCAATAAGTCCACTGTTATCTATATTGTAATTCTTAAAGGACTTTAACTTTTTATTGTATCTGGTTATACCTCCCTGACTGGCAAACCACATATTCCCATACTTATCTTCAACAATATCTAAAACATTATTGTTGGAAAGCCCGCTGTTTTCTGTAGTAAAATTTTCAAAGGATTTTTTATCTCTGTTAAACAGATTAACACCGCTATTCCAGGTACCTGTCCAGACATTATTTTCGGAATCAACATATACAGTTAAGACTGCATCTGATTTAAGATTCGAATTCCCGGAATTAAAATGTTCGAACTCCTCTGTTTCAGGGATGAATTTATTTAATCCTCCGCCGTCTGTTGCAATCCAGATATCGCCGTCAATATCTTCACTGAATTCCCATACAGAATTATTTGTCAGGCCATTAGGCATACTTTTATAATGGATAAAACCCTGTTTGCTGTAATTTAATATATTGATGCCACCTGAAAAGGTGCCTATCCATATATCACCGATATTGTCTCTGAAAATTGAATATATTGAATTACTGTTAATACTGAACGGGTTGTTTTGGTTATTTTTGTAGTTGTTGAATATCTTTGTATCGTTATGAAGAAAATCAAGCCCCCCGTTTTCAGTGCCTATCCAGATACCTCCTTTTCCTTCGCACAGAGCAAGGATATTATTATTTGACAGGCTGTTGGCATTTCCCGGATTATGTTTAAAACTGGTAAACACTCCTTTATCTACTTCATCAACATGCATATAGGACAGGCCGCTTCCGTAACAGGCAAACCATAGATATCCTTCAGAATCCTCAACAATATAATAGATTGAATTCCCTATAATACTGTAAGGATTTTCATCATCATGGCTATACTTAATAAAGGTCTGGGTTGTAGAATTATATATATAAAGGCCGCCATTTTCTGTGGCAACCCATAAATTTCCCCTGCTGTCTTCATATACTTGTCTGATTTTATTACTTTCTAGAGCTCCTTTTTTATCGGGGTCTGCAGTGTATTTGGTAGCCTTATTTTTCTCGGCGTCATATAAGATAAGACCGTTATCATTTGTGCTTAACCAGAAATTACCCCTACTGTCTTTAAAGATGCTCCATGTATCCAGTTTTTCAAGATTGTAACCGTTCTGAATATTATAATTGATAAACCTGTCTGAATTGCTGTCATATAAAGATACCCCTGAAAAGGTGGTGATCCATAAATTGCCTTCATCATCTTCATAAAGAGATTTTATCTGATTAGATACCAGCGATGACGGATCATTTGGATCATGCCTGTATATTGTAAAATCATAACCGTCATATTTATTTAATCCGTCATCGGTCCCAAACCACATAAGACCTCTGCGGTCCTGAAGAATAGAAGTGACAGTTGACAGTGAGAGGCCTTCATCTGTAGTAATATGACTGAATTTGAGTTTTTCAGTTGATGAAGAAAAAAGATGGTATGAGGGAAACAGAATAAGGATAATTAAAAATATCAGATAATTTCTATGAAAATAAAACATAACACTTTAATGCCTTTGGATAACTCATTAGAAACAGTGTTTATTTTTATCAGATCAAAGTTGTAAACTGAATAAAAACGTGCCTGTTTTTTTAATATCTATTTGTAATCCTTTATCGGCATAGATTATTTTAAACTAAAATAAATGATATTATTTTAACAGAGAGTTAATTGATTTCAGGTTTTATTATTCTATAGTTACCACTCAGGTGCATAAGACTGAAAAGATACAGCAAACCGTCATAGTAAGGGTCAAAATAACCATCCTCATAGGGCTCAAGTTTTGCATCCCAGACAGCGTCTACAAACCTCCAGCCTTTTGCCTGGGTACCCATCAATGATGCTGCACCAGAAGTGGCAACCAGGCCCAGAGAGTGGCGCAGTTTTTTAAATCCTCCTGCGGGGAGGATGAATTCGGGAAGGGTGCCATCCATGTTGAACTGGTCTTCAAAAGTCTCTATGCCCCTGCAATATAGAAAATTTTGAATACGCTTTGCGTAATCCTTCTGCCATTCCCTGTCTTTAGCATACCATGAGTAGTCCATTGCTATGTTCATGGGTACTCGCCACGAATCAAAACGAAAGGCAGGCGGGAAAAAGCTTTGTTCAGGAAGTTCCCCGCTATAAAGGGTAAGATCAGGATTTAGTCCTGTTTCGGGATGGCAAACCTTATGAAGGTATATTCGGGCCTTTTCAGCACATTCACGGTAAAACTCTTCATGGCCGTCTTTCGCATACTCTGCCCATATCTCAAAAAAAGCGGGGAGGTAATATGATGGGTCTGTGAGTTCATATCTTTCTGACTCAGGAACAAAGCTTATCTGTTTGTGCTTTACATTTATTATGTTGTTTATTCCCAGTGACCCGTCCTTGACCCACATGGCATCCAGAATTCTCCTTGCCTCTCCATAATATTTAATGCCTGTATCATTACCCCACCTGTTTGAGGCAAAAAGAAGGGCGGTTACAAAGTAGAGTTCACCATCAGATGCAGTCCCTTCAGAATTATGTTTGCCTGTCTTTGGCTCTACAGACCAGGCAAAATAACCGTCGCGGGGACCGCCCTGATGCTGCATATATTTCTTTGTCCAACGCCATAAACGGTCAAACACATCTTTTTTATTGAGCTGTACTGCCACCATCATTCCGTAGGACAGGCCTTCGGTTCGGGCATCGTGATTTTTCAGGTCTGAAACATATGCCATATCATTTCCAACCTCAAAGTAGACCCTGTTTAGACCTTCAAAGATATCGTAATATGCTTTAGCAAGCCTGGCATCTATATCTTCCTGTTTATAGCCGGCCTCAAGAAAAAGATTTCTGTACCTGCCGGTTTCCCATGCGCCTTTTTCCCATGGGATTATTTTGCCGCGGGGGTCTTCTGCATCAGTTTTACAATTATCACTGGAAAACGTTTTGAGTGGCAGGCAAAATGCTATAATCAGAATAAACAAAACAGCTTTTTTGAAACATAAAGTAATCATTTTTGGATCCCTGTAATTTTTTCTTATATAAAACATATTCTCCATCTTCAGACAATAACCAATTTAAAACATCGTCTCATACTTTTAACCTTATTTGAATATTTCAATTGTTTCGATCCATGACTTTCATAAACTGCACATTTGTTCTGTTTGGGGAACTGGGATAAATTTCCAGTAAAGGCTCGAATACCTTTGTCTGCAGGGGTGTTGGATTTCCCGATAAGACAACACAATGCGGATTTCCTATAGTTGAAGCACTATAATTTAAAACCTGAACATTAACGTTGATTTTCTCATTTATTACTTCTTTCGGTTCTCCTTTTACAGGTATTTTTCTGATGTGAAAACTCACTAACAAACATTAAAGAGAGTAACTACATCTATCCGGAGGTAATATTGGGAATTACCCAAAAACAATCAGAGTATAAAAAAATGAGCCTTTAAATCGATTGATGTTAAGTGGCATATTTCATGCATAATTAATAAGCACTTGTTGTTTTCAGATGGGTTAAATCAATTATAAAAAGCAATCGGGTAATATTGGAACATTCTGAATATTCAATATCATTAAAAAACTGGGATTACCTTGATCGTGTCCATTCAGGAATAATCGTAATAAATAAGGAATTCCGAATAATTAAGGCCAACAGGTTCAGTATGTCTCAGCTGGGTGATGTTATTGAAAGTATTCATCCTGAAGATACATGCTACAGCCTCCTTTTTTCGAGAACGGCCATATGTGATGACTGCCCACTAGGTAAAGAAGAGGGTCATGGCATTCTGGAAAGATCATTTATATTTAATAAGGAAGGGAATGGAATTTATCTAAGAGAAACAATATCTGTCGATGATGAAGTCATATTTTTGACGTTTCATGACAATATAAGTGAAGTTTTTTTGCAAAAGGAAATGGATTCAATAAAAAATGAACTAGTTGCAAAAAATATTCTTCTTAGCAAGTACAGGAGCGGAAATGAAGAGAACAGGGGGCTGAACCAGATAATCGATAATCTTCCTGATGCACTTGTAACAGTTGATAATTCAATGAATGTCAGGATAATCAATAAAAAGGCAAAACTTGATTTTCCGGCAATAAATGTAAGCAAGTGTTACGAATTGTTTGGCATCAACAAACCCTGTAAATCATGTCCTGTTGAAGATGGTGTGTCAGAAATTCAGGATTTTAAAACAAGTCACTTTGTTGATGGTAAATTTTATACAGAGATATTCAATAGCTTTAAAAAAGAAGAAGGCGGTCTGCTGATTTTCAGGGATAATACACGGCAGATTGATCTTATTGAACAGATAAGACGCCAGAATGAAACGATAAACCGGAAAAATGAGATTCTTTCAAGCCTGGTTAAACTCGAAGCAAAGATGCAGGGAGATAAAAATATTAAAAGCGTTCTTGAATATTTCATCGATCTGTTTTTACCCCTTTACCAGTCAGAATCCATTGTATTGATCGCAAATGATATAAGGGCAGGGAGCGTATGGTTTTCCTTAGGCAGGGGGATCAGTGATAAAAAGATAAAATTGCTTACACAGATCTATTTCTCCAGAGATACATATACCATCGGTTCGTATGGTTTTCCGGATGAATCACTCCCGTGGCCAGATACGGTCCAGATTAATCTCATAGGAAGAAATGACAAACTTGTCGGAATGATATTTGTGAAAGGAAGAGGTGCAGCGGACTGGTCTGAAATCATCGAGTTGTTTAAAGATCCTTTATCCGCTTATTTGCATGGCCAGATACTAATCAAACTCCTTAAGGAAAGGGCAGATACAGATGCCTTAACCGGTCTTTACAACAGGAGATATCTCCAAAAGGCAATGGAACAGGAGAAAAACAAGCTGGAAAAATACGGTATAAATTATTCAATTGCAGTTGTTGATATAAACGGTCTGAAAGATATAAATGACAGATATGGTCATGAAACAGGTGACCAAATGATATCTCTTGTTGCCCATAGTCTAAAAAAATCAACAAGGGAATCAGATATTGTTGCCAGAACCGGTGGTGATGAGTATATTATACTTTTGACAAATACCGATAACAATGGTGCTGATAAATATATGGAAAAACTAAATAAGGAAGTTTTTAATAATTTATATATCGATCTCGATGAGAAACAGAAAATCCAGGTTACTGTGAGTGCCGGGATTGCCACATCAAATACATGTCTTCCCGATGATCTTATTAAACAGGCTGATAAACTCATGTATGAAAATAAGAGGACATTTTATAAAAGCAAACTGCAAATAGAAGAAAATGATGAAATAAAGGCCTTAAAGGAGGTCAAATATAATATGATTGACAGGGTATTGGAGTAAAAAAGAATGTCAGACAGAAGCAAAATCGATAAAAGCATTGCAGCTCTTTTAGCCGCTACAGAATCATTATTGATGGGAAATTTTGAAGAGGCAAAGGTTGAAGTTGACTCTGAAGGCCTAATATCAAATCTGGCGCAAAAAATTAATACCATGATTATCAATATGAAAACCATAGAGATCCCTTTATCCAATGCAGGTGAACAGGCTCCGAATGCTTTAACGCGGGCTGAATCAGTAATCAAATTGATGGCTCAATCAACGAATGATGTGTTGAATATTTCGGATAAGTTTGTTGAATCCTTAGAAAAAATTGAAGAAACATTGAATAAGAGTGATAGCAGAGATGGTAAATTATATGATGATATAAGAGAAAAACTCCCTGCACTAAAAAGCGGAATGTTTAACATAATTTCTACGCAATCTTACCAGGATGTTGCAAGACAAAAGATGGAGGCCCTTATAGACGACCTTAACAATATCAGAAACTGGTTAATAGATGCGCTGGTTATACTCAACATCAAAAAAGATTCTTCAGAGGGTAACATGAAGAAAAAGGTAAGTCTTTTAAAACAGGTAAAAAATAAGAGCATGACAGAAAATGCAAAACAGGACCTTGTTGATGACCTGCTTTCCGAGTTCGGCCTGTAATATAATTCAATTCTAAATATTTAAAAAACTTCAGAAAATATACTTGACGCATAACCGTATTAACCCATATACTTTGCACTTTAAAAAAATTTTAAACCATATGATGCAAAAGTAGCGGAGGTGCATTATCGAAAAGAAGAAAAATCAAAGAAGTGAGATAGTCGAAAAGGTCGTATCCCTGGCAAAGAGAAGGGGTTTTGTTTTTCAATCGAGTGAAATATACGGCGGATTGAATGGCTGCTGGGATTACGGTCCTCTTGGCGTTGAGCTTCTAAGGAATATTAAAGAAGAATGGTGGAAGTTCATGACATACCGTGAAGATGTTGAAGGACAGGACGCAAGTATTCTCATGCATCCCCGTGTCTGGGAGGCATCAGGTCATGTCGAAAACTTCACTGATCCAATGGTTGACTGTAAACAGTGTAAATCTAGATTCAGGCTTGATGTTCTGGGTGAAGCGATAGCCGATAATAAAAAAGAAAAGATCCTTGCATCCTTTGTCGAGGCGGTTAAAGGATCTGAAAAGGAATCATCAGTTAATAACATTGTCAGCCTTGATGTTTCATTAAACGAAAAATTCGAGAGGATTTTGGAAAATAATAAAATTGTATTTGATTTGTTAACTTATGTAAACTGCCCCAATTGTGGAACCGTTAACTCCTTTACTGAACCCCGCAGGTTTAACCTTATGTTTAAAACCTTTGTTGGGCCCGTTGAAAGTGATGATAATGTCGTGTATCTGCGGCCAGAAACTGCCCAGGGTATATATGTCAATTTTCTCAATGTACAGGTAGCAAGCCGTCAGAAGCTGCCCTTTGGAATCGCCCAGATAGGCAAGGCATTCAGAAATGAGATAAACACAAAAAATTTCCTTTTCAGAACAAGGGAATTCGAACAGATGGAAATGCAGTATTTTATAAAACCTGAAGATGATGAAAAGTTTTATAAATACTGGAAACAGGCCAGACTCGAATGGTTCAAATCACTTGGCATGTCGCCTGAGAAACTCAGATATCATGATCACCCAAAAGATAAGCTGGCCCATTATGCAAAGGAAGCAACTGATATTGAATACCTCTTTCCATTCGGTTGGGGCGAGATAGAAGGTATCCATAACAGAACCAATTTTGACCTCAGCCGGCATGAGGAATATTCCGGTAAATCCATGAAATATTTTGATGAAGAAACAAAGGAAAAGATCATACCATATATCATCGAGACCTCGGCCGGGGCAAGCAGGTCTTTTATGGCCTTTTTGATTGACGCATACAATGAAGAAGAGGTTAATGGCGAAAACCGCGTAGTATTAAAATTCCATCGGAAACTTGCGCCTATTAAGGCAGCTATATTCCCGCTTGTAAACAGGGATGGGATGCCTGAACTCGCGCGTAAAATAGAAACTGAGCTCAGACCCTATCTGCGCGTTTTCTTCGATTCAAAGGGCGCAATTGGAAGAAGATACAGGAGACAGGATGAGGCAGGAACCCCATTCTGTATTACGGTTGATACCCAGACCCTTTCTGATAATACTGTTACCCTGCGTGAAAGGGATACAATGGAGCAGGAAAGAATAGACATTGATAAACTGCTCGTGTATCTTGTGGAAAGACTACGATAGATAAAATGAGTTAAAAAAAATATGACAGAAGAAAAGGAAGATAATGTAGAATATCGCAGGGCTGAACATCCTGAATTTTTGACCGAAACAAAATTTGAAGATCTGAGAATACATGAAAAGATACTTTCAGGATTAAAGGAAGCCGGTTTTGAAAAATGTACTCCCATACAGGAACAGGTTTTACCTGTTTCCCTTTCGGGAAAGGATGTTGCCGGTCAGGCGCAGACAGGGACAGGTAAAACCATTGCATTTCTTCTCACTATTTTTTCACGTCTTCTTTCAGATGAACCGAAAAAGAACAACCTGCCTTCCGCGCTGATAGTTGCACCTACCAGAGAGCTGGCACTCCAGATTTATGGTGATGCGGAACTTATTGGAAAGTACACCGGATTAACCTTTGCACAGGTTGTTGGCGGCATTGACTACAAGAAACAGGCCGAAAAACTGCTTGAAGGCCCTGACGTAGTAATATGTACTCCGGGCAGGGTTATTGATTACATAAAACAGGGAGTTTTTAACACCTCCGGTATAAAGATAGTGGTAGTTGATGAAGCTGACCGTCTTTTTGATCTCGGATTCACCCAGGATATGCGCTTTATCCTTAAAAAACTCCCCAAATATAATATAAGGCAGACCCTCCTTTTTTCTGCGACACTGTCACACAAGGTTCTTGAACTTACTTATGACTATATGAATCTTCCGGAGTTTATATCGGTGATACCTGACACCGCAACTGTTGAAAATATTGAACAGGTGCTTTATCATGTTGGATCACATGAAAAACTTAATCTCCTTTTAGGGATTCTCAAAAGGGAAGAGTGGTCGAGCATACTTATTTTTACAAACACAAAGGCAGAAGTTGAATTTCTCGAACAGAAGCTTAAAGGAAATGGATTACCTGCTGAAGGCATAACAGGTGATCTGCCCCAGACAAAACGTCTTAAACTGATGGAACGTTTTAAAAACGGGAAGACCAAAATCCTTGTTGCAACGGACGTTGCTTCAAGGGGAATCCATGTTGAAGACATAAGTCATGTTATTAATTACGACCTTCCCCAGGATGCTGAGAATTATACCCACAGGATAGGGCGAACAGCCAGGGCAGGGAAAAGTGGCAAGGCTATTTCTCTCGCATGTGAAACATATGTTTACTTTCTTGAACCTATTGAAAAAATGCTTGGCAGGTCTATACCTGTGCAATGGCCTCAGGATGACTGGTTTATAGAAGATAATGCCCCGTATGTTTCCAGTAGAAAGAGGGACTGGTCATCAAGAAGACCTTCGCAGCGCCGGGGTAAACCTTCAGCTAAAAAAGATTATGTTCCATTGACAAAAGATAATGTTCAATCTACTCTGCCATCTCCATCAACATACCTTCGAAACATCGGTTGGAGCAATGAACCTGGAGGCGTTTTTGGTCTTGCCCCTGAAAAGCGTCTACCTGCCAAAGATAAGCCGGAGCAGAATATACAGAAAAAAAAGAAGAAGTACAGACCACGAAGGAAAAAAAAGACATACCGGCAGAATGAAACACCCGGTACAAATACCGGTTCGGAAACAGTGACGCCTGAATCAAATAACCCATAAACTGCCATGAATTTTCTTCCGACAACCAAAGAAGAAATGAATAAACAAGGATGGGATGAACTTGATATTATCCTCATTACAGGGGATGCATATGTAGATCACCCATCCTTTGGAATAGCAGTAATAGGAAGAGTTCTTGAAAGCAGGGGCTTTAAGGTGGGAATAATCTCCATGCCTGATTGGAGAAATCCAGCATCTGTAACCATGTTTGGAAGGCCCAGGCTTTTTTTTGGAGTTACAGGCGGGGCTGTAGACTCCCTGATATCAAAATATACCGCCTTTAAACGCTTAAGGAGCGATGACCCATACACACCGGGAAACGAAGTTAATGACCGTCCTGACAGGGCAATAATTACATACTGCAATAATATAAACATGGTCTATAAAGATGTGCCCATTGTCATAGGCGGTATTGAGGCCTCCATGAGGCGGATAGCGCATTTTGATTTCTGGAGCAACAAAGTCCGGAGATCAATAATCGAAGACTCAAGGGCGGATATACTGGTTTATGGCATGGGTGAAACTCAGATAGCAGAAATAGCCCAAAGGCTTTCTGCTCATGGGGGATTGGAGAATATCCCGGGGACTGTTGTGCTCTCAAAAGAGATCCCTCTTGATGCCGTAATGCTGCCGGCTGAAGAAGCTGTTTTAAATGATATTAAAAGTTTTATGGAACTCTACCGGGTGTTTTACAGAAACCAGCATAAAATAATGGTTCAGAGAACAGCGAAGCGAAATATTGTGCATTATCCTCCTCCTGTAAATGATTCCAGGTCTCTGGATAAAATATTCAACCTCCCTTTCTCATATTCACCTCATCCCTCATATAAAGAAACAATTCCTGCCTATGAGATGATAAAGAACTCCGTTATCTCCCACAGGGGATGTTTTTCTGGGTGCTCTTTCTGTTCGCTTTCATTGCATCAGGGTAAAGGGATTATAAGCAGGAGCAGGGATTCTATTTTGCAGGAAGTAAAAAGACTGACTGCTTTCAGTCATTTCAAGGGTCATATTACCGATATAGGCGGGCCTTCGGCAAATATGTATTCTTTCGAGTGTACTGTAAAATGGAAGTGTAACCGGGAGAGTTGCCTCTTCCCTTCACTGTGCAGAAATCTAAAATTTAACACAGCCTCCTGGATAGCCCTGATGCAAGATGCACAGTCAGTAAAGGGTGTGAAGCATGTAACAGTAGGTTCCGGCCTTCGTTATGACCTCTTTATGAAAGATCCTGACTCCGGACATCTTTTAAATAAGCTGACAAAATCCTTTATAAGCGGGCAGCTTAAGATAGCGCCAGAACACACCTCTGACAGGGTTCTGACGGCAATGCGAAAGACGCCACTCTATAATCTTAATGAATTTGTAAAACAGTTTAAAGATTCTACTAACAGGGCAGGTAAAAAACAGTATCTGCTTCCCTATCTAATGTCCTGCCATCCGGGGTGCGAGTACAATGATATGAAAAATGCCAGGGAAAAAATAATGGGAACCTTCAATTTTCTGCCTGAGCAGGTGCAGGCATTTATCCCTCTGCCCATGACTCTATCTTCTGTAATATATTATACGGGCATAGATCCGCTTACCAACGAGACATTTCCTGTAACCAGGGATATAAACGAGAGAAGAAAACAGCACAATTTATTTTTCAGTTGATGGATTTATTATAGGTTAGAATAAGATATAATATTCATTGATCGTAATTGACTTACATTTTATGCTTCCATATACTCA
>CAZSZQ010000047.1:0-20751 GCA_964610475.1 uncultured Desulfatiglans sp. | reverse complement strand
ACAATCGACAAGATGAATGAACTGGCACAGGAATACTATGATAAATCAAGGCCTGTGTATTGTGCAAAGCGGGGATTTGTAGATGAAATAGTGTCCCTGCCTGATTTAAGAAAATATATCCAGGCATTTGCAGGATGTTCGTATCAGAACCCGGCATCTATATGTTCAAGGAACCATATGATCCTTCCAAGGATAATCAAAGGTTAATTATTGCAGGGGCGGGCCTTTCGTCCGCCCTGTTACATAATAAATTTGAAACCCATCAGGAAAACATTCTATCCTGAAATTGAATCAATCACCTTTTCAATAATTAATAAGCCTTCATATAATTCTTCTTTTGTTATATTAAGCGCAGGGATAACCCTGATGAGCCTTCCCTGAATCATATTCAGTATCAATCCGTGCGAAAGAGATCTGGCTACAATGTCTGCCGCTGTTTTTTCATCAGAGATTTCCATCAGCAGAAGTAGCCCCTCCCCTCTTACCTCTTTTATTATCTCGGGATATTTTGTCTTCAGCATGTCTAATTTATCAATGGCATATTTCCCGACCTTCTCAACATGCTCCTGTATTTTATTTTTTATAAGATATTCTATTACCGCACATGAAACAGCGCATCCAAGCGGATTTCCGCAAAAGGTCCCACCATGGTCTCCAGGCTCAAGCATGCTGTTGACCTCTTCTGTCATGGCAAATGCACCGAATGGAAAACCACCCGCAATACCCTTTGCCATGGTCATGATATCAGGGTTAAGGCCTTGAGCTGAAGATACAAACATAGGACCGGTCCTGCAGAAACCGGTCTGTATCTCATCGATAATAAGTAATGTTCCATTCTTTTTACATATGGCCTGAACCTGAGCCAGGTAATCTTCAGATGGAATATTTATTCCACCCTCTCCCTGCACAGGTTCCAGTATGACTGCCGCGACTTTTTCATCAAGGGCATCTTCTATCTCAGAGAGGTTATCATATGTTACAAACCGGTAATTTGGCATAAGCGGATTAAACTTATCCCTGTGTTTTGACTGTCCTGTTGCAGAGGCAGTGCTTATTGTCCTGCCATGAAAACTTAAATGGGTAGAAATAACATCCTTTCTTCCTGTTGCCTTTCTTGCAAGTTTTATAGCCGCATCATTGGCCTCTGCCCCGCTGTTTGTGAAAAACACCCGTGTTAATCCTGAAGGCAATATTTTCGTCAACAATTTTAACAGTTTTGCCCTTACAGGTGAATATGTCAGGCCTGAATTTGGGTTCTGTATGATCTTTTGCCCCTGTTCAGTAAGCGCCTTTACAATCTCCTCATGCCCATGGCCAATACATGCAACACCCCATCCGGAAGTAAAATCCAGATACCTGCTCCCCTTTTCGTCCCACACGAACACACCCCTTCCATAATCAATGGATATGGGTATCTTTTTAAAAAAGCAAGGCATGTGTTTGTCTTCAATATCTATTGTCTCATTCATAGGTTCATTATCTCCTTTCATTTTATAAAAAAAAAGGCCCCGGTACTTGTTTGTACCGGGGCCTTAGTATCTCTGTTTTTTGTGGATAGTTTATTTAAAAACACTACCTTTAGACCAGTAGAAATACCAGGCCCGTCGGGCGGGGCGCCTTTCTGCTGCTCTGATTATTAAGGTAATGCAAGATGCCATAATTTTCCTGTAGCTGATCTATCTATTCAAACCGTTATATTTCATAAATATCTGGATATCACCCTGGCATATTAGATTTAAAATATACATGTGTCAACTGTTCAAAAGAAAAAATGATCATAAACAGGAAGATTTTACGTTTAATTACTCTGATCTGTATAGCATATGGAGTTCCTTGTTTCCTTTGCTTTGTATAGTGCAATGTCAGCTTCGGTAAGTATCTCATCTATGTCTTTTTCTCCGTCTGCTTCTGTTACCCCGATACTGACAGTGATAGGTATATTGCCTGACCTTGTTCCAATTTTTGAATCGGATATTACCTTATGAAGCCTGCTGAAGCATGTCATTTTAGTCTTAATAACACCTGAGGAAGGCAAGATAATGAGAAACTCCTCTCCGCCATACCTTCCAATATAGTCATAATCTCTAAGATTGGCATTTATAATCCTGACAAAACCCTGGAGTATTTCATCGCCGGTCTGATGCCCGTATCTGTCATTAACCATCTTGAAATGATCCAGGTCACACATACCTATATGCAATTTCCCTCCGTTTCGCTTTGTCCTTGAAAGCTCATTTTGCATTATTTCAAGAATGGCCTTCCTGTTATATACTCCTGTGAGTGAATCATGCATGGCTTCATGAATAAGGGCTCTTTTTGCATTCTCCAGCTCAGTCTGTATTTCCACCATGCGTATTCCGACATTGATACGGGCCTGCAGTTCATCATTATCATATGGTTTTACTATATAATCATTCGCGCCTGCATTAAGACCTTCGACAATATTCTTTTTTTCACCCTTTGCGGTCAGAATGATTATATAGGTAGAATCACTAGTCTGAATTTTCCTTAAACGGCTGCAGACTTCCACTCCGGACAGACCCGGCATACTCCAGTCTAAAAGGGCAAGCCTTGGGGCCTCCTGCTGTTGAAGTAATCTCAGTGCCTGTTCTCCGTCAACTGCGGGAACCACTTCATGTCCCCATTTCATGAGTATTGCATTCAAAATTGTTCTTGATGTAAGGTCATCTTCTGCTACTAATATTTTCATATGATTCAAGTCCCCGCCTTTATTCTGAATTTATCAAACTCCTGTTCAAGCCTTGGCAAAAGAGTCTTAAGAGATTCAAGATTACCGGATTCGCCTGCCTTTTCCATCTTATATGCTAACCCATGGAGTGATGGACTGGCAATATTTCCTGCAGCTCCCTTTAATTTATGGGACAACATCCCTGCTTCTTCCGGTTTCCCTTCATTTATAGCCTTCTTGATTTCATTCAACTGAACCGGTATATCTTTTAGAAATCCATCGATCACCATATCGGCAAGTTCGGTATCCCCCATCAGACGCTCAAGCAATATTTCTCTTTCAAAAACGATTGGTTCAGATGAATCAGGTACACCAAAACTTTCTTTTTCATCCGTATCCTCTTTACCACTATCATTCAGAACCCATTTTCCAAGTTTGTATTTAAGCTCTACAGGGTCAATAGGTTTACTTAAATAATCATTCATACCTGCCTCAAGGCACTTTTCACGATCACCTTTCAGGGCATTGGCAGTAAGTGCAATAACAGGAATATCAGGGTTTTCAACGCCTTCCACGCCGCTTCTTATTCTTCTTGTCGCTTCATAACCATCCATCTCAGGCATCTGGCAATCCATAATAACAATATGATACTTTTTTATCTTCAAGGCTTTAAGAACCTCATTTCCATTTATGGCGGTATCTACATGATAGCCAAGCTTGTTAAGAATAGCTGAAGCCACTGCACGGTTGGTGACCGAATCATCAGCGAGTAACACCATATAATGATCTTTCTTGACAGGTGCAGGCGTATCTCGGGTTATCAGTCTCTTATCTGAACTCTCATTATCTTCAGCAACATAAATCCTTTTACCTTTTAAATTCATAGATTGATAAACCTGTTGATCCTCAATATCTTCCAAAATTTCAAACTTCAGAGTAAAGCTGAATGTCGAGCCCTTTCCTTCCGTACTCTTAACATCTATTGTTCCATCCATTAATTCCACAAGCTTTTTTGATATTGCCAGGCCAATCCCTGTTCCTCCATATTTCCTGGTAGTTGATCCGTCAACCTGGGTAAAGACATCGAATAAAATCCCCAGCCTGCCCTGGGGAATTCCTATACCTGTATCTGAAACCGAAAAACATATGGTAGCCCTGTTATCAACCTTCTCCTTAAGAATAGTCCGAATCGTTACCTCCCCCTGGTGTGTAAATTTAACGGCATTGCCTGCCAGATTCGTCAGTATCTGCCTCAGACGATCCGGGTCACCCTTTAGAAACAGAGGAACTTCAGGTGACAGATAAAAGGAGAGTTCAAGCCCCTTTTCCCTGGCCTTGACCGCTATCAACTCCATGGTATCTTCAATCAATGATCTTATATTAAAGCCAATACTCTCCATATCGAGCCTGCCTGCCTCGATCAATGAAAAATCAAGGATATCATTGATTAGAGAGAGCAACGATTCTCCGCTCGACTTGATAACATCAATATATTTTTTCTGTTCAACGGTCAAATCCGTATCCAGCAACAGGTTTATCATTCCTATAATGCCATTCATCGGGGTCCTTATTTCATGACTCATATTAGCCAGAAATTCACTTTTTGCACTGCTGGCAATCTCAGCCTTAACGACCATCTCATTTGTGTAGAGAACAGATTTTTCCAGTGCAAGGTTTGTATCCATCAACTGTTTCTGAAAATCCTGCAGTTCCTCTGTCCTTGCTCTAGCCTCCTCTTCAATTAAAGCCCTTCTTTTATTCTGTACATAAAGCATAATGGAAACAAACCCACCGGCGATAAATATTATTATGCCTGCTGTTATGGGTATGTATGAAAGGTATTCATCATGAATTTTTCTTAGTATTATGCTGGTCGCTCCTGCTATCAGGGTGGTGATTATAATAATCAGGGGTGTGCCTGTTGTCTTGATTTTTTGTAAAATTTTCAACCTTTAATCCCCTGTCATGATAAATAAAATAATATGCCGATAATAAATTAGCAATATATATGCCACTTTACACAGACTTGTCTGAAAAATTCACTAAATCGAATAAAAAATTAATTCATATGATGTTTTTTAATATATTTTATAGCCTTTACCGAAGAAACCTTTATCCGGCGTAACGAACAAATATGCTGTTACTGCAAAGTTAACTATTCAATAATACTTAATTTTTTATTGACAAGCTGCATCCTTCGGATGCTTTTTGAAAATCAATTTCACAGTTTATTGTACTGTAAAAGCAGATTATCTCCACTCACCAAAAACAATCCTTTCCAGTTCTTTGATAGTAATACTTTCTACAATGGCCTTTCCTATCCCATCCAACAATACAAGATATATACTACCCCCTTCCCTTTTCTTATCCCTTTTCATGGCATGCAGGATCTTTTTTTTGTCTGCATTCATCTCAACAGGGAGACCCATTTTATTCAGTAACGTAATGATTCTTTCTTTATCTTTGGAAGGCAGCAATCCTTTGCTTTCGGAAAGATTCGCAGCCGCTGCAATGCCAAGGCTGACAGCATTGCCATGGCTTATACCAGCGACCTTTTCCAGGGCATGCCCTATGGTGTGCCCGAAATTAAGTATTCGTCTCTCGCCCTTTTCCTTCTCATCCCTGTTTACCACATTGGATTTTATCACTAATGAGTCATAGACAACACGTTCAATTACACTTTTGTCCATTGTAAGAATACTCTGATAATTTCCTTCAATGTATTCAAAAAGATTTTTATCCGCTATTAACCCATGTTTTATAATCTCTGCGCAGCCGTTCAGCAACTCCTCCTGAGGGAGCGTTTTAAGCATCTCAGGGTCGCAAATCACAAAGTCAGGCTGATTGAATACCCCCACTATATTTTTATACCCCTTGAAATTTACACCGTTCTTTCCTCCGACACTCGCATCCACCTGTGAAAGAAGAGTAGTAGAAACAAACCCGAACGGCAAACCCCTCATGTATATCGAGGCTACAAACCCTGTAATGTCGCAAAGTATACCACCGCCTATGCCTAGTAAAAACAGGCTCCGGTCAGCCTCCAGTTCTACAAGCTCGTTAATAATGTAATTGACCGTATCAAGGCTTTTCATCTTTTCATCTGTTTTTATCTTTATGGTCTTACCCCTGGGAAAAGACTCATGGTAATAGTCATATACGTTACTGTCAGCGATTATTACGACATTGGTTGAAGGAAGGTATTTTTCAACATTTTTATAACTCTCACCCACCAGGAGTTTTGATCTCTTTGATATGCCTTTTATTTCAAGAGTATGCATTGATTATCCTTTCCTTTATCTTATTCCAAAAGCACACAACCTACATAGGTAAGAGTTCCGGGGCCGTAATAGTATGGAATACTGTTTGCCTTGCATACATCGCTTACCACCATACCCAGCGCCTCCATTGACGATATCATCTGAGCGGGAAACCGGCATGGGTCAGACGGATAAGTGCACTCTTTGCATATGGTACATGCTCCCGTACCTATAATCAGTGCTTCAGGAAATATTTTTTTTATCTCTGCAGCAAACTTCTTTAACGATTTTGAATGCGCCTTTTCCAGTTCCTTCATCGCCTCAAAATCAAATGAGTCCTCAAGGGTCCCGGTCGTCTGAAGTATGAGACCATTCTTGTATTTCCGTATTCTTTCTTCACACTCATCAAGATCACCGCAGGCCGGAGGGCATGACCAGTTCTTCCCATAGGCATGACACTTGTTTTCCGCACAGGTATCACGCACCTCCATACGAACCTTGATAGTGCTAGCATCAAGTTTGCCTGTATGTGTAAATCCGCTGGAAAGAGCAAGCGCTTCTATCTCTTTTTCATCCATACTAAAAACTCCTGATACCTGTCTGTTTCAAGAAATAAGGCCAAAAAATTCATTCTCTCGGGTCAGACCGATAATGACCCGGTTTCATTCCTTTATTGAAAATGCCTTAAAAAAGGTATAACAAAAAACACCATCTTGCTCTGTTGTGCGGTAAAGGCCTTTGATGCCATTATCAAATGTTTTTTCATCAATTAAACATGCACTTAATGAATATTCACGTACTCCTTCAATCATTGCAGTGAATGTGTTTTTAGTAAAACCTTCCACAAGATTTGGTCTGCTTGAATCAACATATACCATTCGCGGCGATACCTTTATATCATAAAAGCCTGCCCTGTTTAAAAGCGGGTATAATTCCCGGCCTATATTTGCATTTCCGCCCGCCCGCCTCTGAAGCTCGACCTGACATTTAATTGCCATGTGAGAGTCAGGATTATCAGGATAAAAATATGTCGATCCATGGTCTCCCTCGATAACAGTCATTGTACCCCCGGTCTTCAGAAAAGCTTTTAAACAAAGCAGCGCTTCTAAAGGCTGAGGCAAATGCTCAAGTACGAAACAAACAAAGATGTGGTCGAATGATTCCGGTTTAAAAGGCAATTTGAAAATGTCCGCCTGACTGAAAGCTACATTTGTACACCCGGCATTCTCTACTGTTCTCCGGGCCGTGATAATCGATCTTTCAGAGATATCCACTGAAGTTATATAGGCACCGGGGCTGTTCTTTGCCAGGGTTACAGTCTGGGCACCTACACCGCAACCCGCTTCGAGAACGTGGCTTTCATCGGGATATACGGTATCAGAATGCAATAATTCGACCAGAGTTAAAGCTTGATCCTGCAGCCGGATGCTTTCTCTTTGATTATATCCGTGAACATATTTCATATCAATATTCTCATATTTCAAGGTTCTCTGTATTTTTAAAGCCAGGCAGGTAATGGGGTTACCACCTCATTCTGCTATATTAACTGAACATGACAGTTAACCGGAAATTGAATATAGAGATTTGATTTGTATGTGTCAAAACAAAAACAAGCTGAGGATAATCAGTCAAATCAGAGTAGAATGTAACCCGTTACAGAGGCTCTTCCTCCTTTTGGTTCGTAAATAAATTGACAGAAGCCGCTTTTTGAAGGATTAAGTATAGAAAGATAACTGTCTGGTGTCAAAACAATACCAAAACAGGCTGAGTTATTTAAAGGTTTAATTACATAAAGAGAAGGAGGAAAAGATGAGCTGGGTTTCAATAGATTATGATAAATGCAACAGTTGCGGTACTTGCATTGAGGGATGCAGCAGGTGCTTTTCAAACGAAGGTGATAGAATCAAGGTTTTTGCAGATATAAACTGCTGCTCAATATGCGGTCGTTGTATTGCCCTGTGCCCGACCGGGGCCATATCACATACTGAGATGGACATGACCAATTTTCATAAAATCCAAAAGGATAAATTTATAACCTTTGATGATTTTTTTAAATTTTTAAGACAGCGAAGATCGCACAGGGCATTCTTGAATAAAAAGATACCTGAGGTTGACATAAAAAAGCTGGTTGATATAGTCAGGTATTCACCAACCGGGAGCAACAGCCAAATGGTACAGCTGCTGGTAATCCAGAAGCCTGATAAGATTAAAAAACTCTCTGATCTTTCTGTTGATTTTATGGTTAAAAGCGGCACAGAGGCAAAAAAAAGGGCTGATCTCCTTAAGGCAGAGGGTAAAACAAGTGAGGAGGAGATAAAGCAGATCGAGATGATGGCCTTTTATGGCGAACTGATGAGAGAGAGCAGAGATATGGGGCTTGATCCCGTCTTTTACAATGCACCGGCAGTCATGGTTTTTCATGCACCCGACATGCCATTTTCAAAAAAAGATGACTGCGTAATTGCATCAACCACCATGGGACTGCTTTCCAGGACAATGGGGCTCGAATACACGTACATCGGAATCTTTGAAGGCGCTGCAAACGGCTATCCTCCGGTTATGGATGAGCTGAAACTGCCCAGGGGCAACAGGGTTTACAGTGTAATAATAGTGGGTTACCCGAAGTTGAAATTTTATAGGACAGTGGATAGAAAACCGACTTCTGTGAGGTTTGAATGAATTGTAGAGGCATGGCACGCCTATCACGTCATAGCCTATGGTGAAGACCGAAGCTTTAGTGACGGCGGACCGTGCACTTGTCCTGGCACCACATGTCTATATTGTACAGTACCATTTTAACCCGGATTTTGCAGTAGAAATCGTAGCTAGAATTGAAAAACCGTGGTGAAACACGAAGTCACAACGATTTCGACCCGCAGGCATATTCACCGATATGTCGAGGGTCAAAATTGTGAAATCCCGCGACAGGCGGGACAGCAAGGTTATGCAAACCGCAGTAGATTTCTATTTCAAAATTTGGATTAAACACCGGGGCCTCAATAAGATGTCAAGCATCAGGAAAATACAGCCATTTTTATTATTACCTTAAAGAAAATATGTTAAAAATTTGACGGCTATCACGCTTATCTCCTTGATTTATTAATGTTTAACCAATTGTAATTACATATCAATTATTAAAATAATCCCACTTTCTCCTTAATGCTGCTGTTTGGCATTTTAATTGCACAATTAAGTAAAGGATTTTACTGTAAAAAAAGGCAAGGGAGATAATAAACAGATTTGTCTGAACCTGAAGTTAATAATACAGGCAGACTTCGCAGCCTTACGGTTATTTTGGCTATTGCTTTTCTGTCCTTAAGTGCTCTGGTTCTCTTGATTGCCGGCAGCCTTGAGCTCTATTTCAGATATAAAAGCCAGGAAAATTTAGTCACTTCTCAGCAGGAGTTGATTGCCCGTGATGCCGCAAATTCTGTAAAAAACTTTATTCAAAAAAAGCTTGAGATGCTGGAAACCGGAATCAGCATAGGAAATCTGGGGACTGCCAAGCTTGAAGATCAGATACTTATCCTGAACAAATTCATGGGGCTTGAAGCATCATTCCGTAAGTTGATTCTCCTTGACCAGGATAACCATGAAATACACAGGGTTGTGCGCAGTTACAGCGAAACCTTGCCCCTCTCAGATCTACTGGCCGACAGCAATCTATATTCTCTTACAAAGCAGGGTAAACCATATTTCAGCCGGGTATATATAGATAATCAAACAATGGAGCCTATGATAATGGCATCTATTTCTGTTAAGAATGCCTTTGGAGATTATAAAGGTTTGCTTTTAGCTGAGATTAACCTCAAGTTTATGTGGGGCCTTGTTGGAGGGATAAAGATAGGTAATACAGGGATAGCCTATATTGTTGACAAGTATGGCAAACTCATTGCTTTTGGTGATATATTCCGTGTTCTTAGCGGAGAGAATGTAGGTTATCTTTCTGAAGTAAAGGAGTTCATTGATGGCAGGATAGAAAATCATACAAACAATGCCAACATAACAACAGGAATAAAGAACAACCGCGTTGTAACAAACCATGTCCATCTTGGAAGCCCTGACTGGGCAGTAGTGGTTGAACTGCCTGCCAGAGAGGCATATCAGCCTGTCCTGATGTCATTTCATCGTACTTTAATATTTATCTTGCTTTGTATAGTATTCGCCACACTGATGGGTATTTACCTCTCCAGAAAGATAACAAGGCCGATTATTAACCTTAGAGATGCCACAAAAAAAATCAGCAGAGGTGAGCTGGATGCAAAAATAGAAATAATAACCAATGATGAGATAGGCGAACTGGCAAGAAGCTTCAACCAGATGGTTGAGGATCTTAAAAGGACTACTGTATCCCGTGATGAACTGGCCGAAGAAATACTTGAACGTAAAAAAATCGAAACAGCACTCATGACATCAAAAGTGCAGGCCGAAGCGGCTTTAAAAGCCAAAAGTCAGTTTCTGGCAAATGTTTCACATGAAATAAGAACCCCGATGAATGCAATTATTGGTTTTACAAGACTGTTAAATGATACACGGCTTGATGATATACAACGGGACTTTGTAAATACAATGCAAACAAGCGGGAACCTGTTATTATCACTTATTAATGATATCCTCGACTTTTCAAAGGTACAGGAAAAAGATTATGAGCTTGAAAGCATTGAGTTTGATTTAATGTATCTGATTGAAAGCGTTTATTCGATGATACGATCCAAAATGATAGGAAGCCCAGTTGATGTATTATATCGAATGGATAGCGTGCCAAGATACTTTAAAGGAGACCCGACGCGTATCCGACAGATACTTATAAACCTTATCAGTAATGCATTAAAATTCACAGAAAAAGGAGAAATATATACAACCATAGAGCTGGCACCTGAAGATAATATTGGAAATGGAGAACCAGGGTTGCTCCGCACCATAAAGGTGACTATCAGGGATACAGGCATTGGGATTCCCAAAGAAAAAAGTGAAGCCATTTTTGAGGCATTTACACAGGCTGATGTTTCAACTACACGAAAATACGGCGGGACAGGTCTGGGGCTCTCTATTACAAAGGCCTTTGTTGAAAGAATGGGCGGTAAAATATGGGTTGAATCTGAACTTGGCAAGGGAAGCGAGTTCATATTCACATTAAAACTTGTTCAGGCAAAACCGATTGTTGAGTCGGAAATAGAACCGGTAAAATATGAATCTTTGAAAAGTAAGAGAATTATTATTGTTGATGACAATTACAATGCAGGAGAGATATTCAGGGATTATTGTGCTTCAGCCAATATGGATGTTCTCCTTGTTGCGAATTCAGGCAAGGAGGCTCTTTCATTTCTGAAAAATGACAAATTACTCCCGGACCTGATTATAAGCGACATGATGATGCCTGAAATGGACGGGTATGATTTTATTGAGGAGATAAGGAAAGACGAGAATCTCAAACACCTGAAGATAATAGCTGCCACATCTGAGGCAATACCTGGTCAATCGATGAATGCCCAAGTTAGGGGGTTTGATGGCTATCTGTCTAAACCAATAATACGCAGAGAGATGATAAACGTGATCAGAACAGTTCTGGGAGACAAGCGTGAAACCGGAAAACATATTGTCACACGCCACCTCGCAGAGGAGATATCATTCAAGGGAATGAAGGTTATGATTGTAGAAGACAACCCGATAAATATGAAATTTATGGAAACACTGCTGATAAAATACGGGATTGTTGTAGACAAGGCGCAAAACGGAAAGGAAGCGGTTGATATGCTGAGCAAAAAATCAGACTATAACCTCATCTTTATGGACATGCATATGCCTGAGATGAACGGAATAGAGGCAACAAAGATAATCCGTGATCAAATAGATAAAAAGACCCCGATTATCGCCATTACAGCTGCGGTTCTCAAGGAGGACCGGGACAGTGCAAATGTTGCAGGTATGAATGATTTTATGGAAAAACCTGTAAGTATTGACAAGCTTAGAGAAGTCCTTCAGAAATACTGTTCATAACGAATGAAGGTTTGTTATATTCAACGCTCACCGAAAGATTCTGATACGGTTCTTTGAAGCGGCTTTAAAAGAAACTTCATCAGTGTTCTCTGCCCTGTTTTTATATCGAGCTGTGCGGTCATTCCGGGAAGGATATCGATCTGTCTGCCGGTACGGGTGATCACCGGGTTGGTTTTTGTGGCAACATGCACCCTGTAATATATCTCCATGCCCCTGGAGGTGTTTTCCTTAAGTGTGTCGGCGCTTACATAAACGACTTCGCCCTCGACCCCTCCGAAAATTGTATAGTCAAATGGATCAAAACGGATGTTTGTTTCCAGGCCTGTCCTTACCAGCGCGATGTCCATGGGAAGGACCTTTGATTCTACAATCAATTGATCGTTTACCGGGATGATCTGCATTAATTCTTCACTGGGTCGGAGCACTCCCCCAACAGTGGTAACCCGGATATTCTTGACAACGCCCGGCACTGTAGCCTTGATGATACTGTCCTCCAATTGCTGAAGGCGCTGGGCCAGTATCTGTTCATTCTGGCCGATCTTGTCCTCAACCTCCGCCAGTTCCCTGCCTGCTTCTTCCAGAAACCGGTTCTTCAGGTTACTAACCTTTGCCTCCGCTTCATTTAGCGCCCTTTCAGTGCGGATTACCTCTGAGCGGTTGACATCGCCTGACCGGGCCAGATTCTTAACCAGCCCTGCCTCCTCCTTTGCCAGCTTTGCTGCCACTTCGAGTGTGCGTAACTCTTCCTTCATGCCTTCCCGCCGTTGGCTGAAAAGCGCTTTTTCGAGTCTGGCAATTTCAGGGAATGCTGTCACAGCATCTGAAAAATTGACTTCTGATTGTCCGGTCACTTCCGCAGTCAAACGGTTGGCTTTTGCCCTCAATGCCGCTAACCGTGCTTTCACCTCCATAACGGATGCCCGGATCTTTGTCTGGTCCAATTCGGCAAGCACCTGGCCTGCTTCGATACGGTCACCCTCCTTTACATTCAGGGCAGCCAGCACACCTCCATCCACCGCCTGGATGACCTGAACCCGGCTGCTTGCAATCACCTCTCCCCTGGCCCGGGCCACCTCATCAATCTTGAAATTCATGGCCCAGAATATAAACGCAATGAATCCCATAAACAGAACCCACAGTACAGGTGAGTATCTGCCTGCATGAAATTTTTCAAGACGGATAGGCAGACTACCGGCCATATCTTCATAATCGGGGGCGTTAAATGACATTGAATGCTCCTTTATGCGAATTGTCCATGGCCGGTGGACTATTAGTCTGTCCGGCCCTGATCCTTGCAATGACCGTTTCAGGAGAACCATCCGCAACGATTTTACCCTGCTGTATGGCGATTATCCGGTTTACCATCCTGGCTATAAGCATCGGCCTGTGTGTGGAGATAATAAGGATATCCTGGTCTTTTACATAATCCTGCAGGGCCTTGAACACCTGGCTTTCCGATTCACTATCAAGGGATGATGATGGTTCATCCAGAAGCCATATTCGGGGACGGGCCAGGAATATTCTGGCCAGCCCAACCAGTTGACGCTGTCCGCCTGAAAGCCCCTCGCCGCCTTCACTGATCTCCAGATCCATGCCACGGGGGTTGTCTGCCATAATACGGTCAATGCCAAGCTCGCGGCATGTTTTCAAAAGTTCGTCGTCATTGACAGAACCTGACATTGTCAGATTGCTGCGCATGGTTCCCTTAAACAGGCGGACTGTCTGAGGCAGATAACCTATCTGTTCGGCAATAATGTTAGGGTCTATCTCCCACAGGTCGGCCTGACCCAGCCGCACTCGCCCTCTTGTGGGTTTATAAATACCGGCGAGCACTTTAAGCAGGGTTGATTTTCCTGATCCTACCGGTCCTATAATGGCCACCCGTTCTCCGGCAGAAAAGGTCAGCTGCGGAATATTCAACTGCTGAACCGGAGAATTCCTGTAAGAAAAGCCTATCTCTTCCAAAAAGATATGTTCGGGGGGAGTATCAGGTATGAGTTGGCGCTGGCCGGAAGGCCGTTCAGTATTTAATACCAGGACCTGATTAACCATCTTCAGGGCCTGAGAGACATTCTGCCACTGAGACAGGTATTGTATGCTCTGGGCTATCGGAGCGATAACCCTCCCGCCTAAAATACTACAGGCTATCAGACCGCCCATGGTCAGATTGCCATCTGCAATTTCATTTACACCCACCACAACGGCAAGCACATAGGCAAGACTCGAAAGACTGCCGGTGGTTACTACAGTAAGGTTGCTCACCGCCTTTTGACGGACATTATATCTGGAAATGGTACGTGTGATCTTTTTCCATTCGTCTGAAAAGCGCCATCCTGCATTGCTTGACCGTATCGATTCTGCCCCGCGAATGGTGTCTACCAGCAGTCCCTGCCGCTCGTTGGAACGAATCATCTGCAGCCTTAGCAGACGCCTCAGAAGAATCTGGGAGATTAAGCCCAGTCCGGCTGCAACAGGCAGCAAAGCCGTGTATACCCACCCGACACTTCCGCCAATAATTCCGATAAAGGCAATGAACATAATAGCAAATGGCATGTCCACAAGGGCAAAAACAACAGCTGAAGAGAAAAATTGCCGGACAATATCAAGTCCTCCCACCTGGGCCGCCAGGGTGCCCAGACTTTGCGGTAACTGGTCGAGCTGCAGCTTAAGTATATGATCAAAAACCTTTTGGGAGACTTCCTTATCCACAGAGCAGGACACACTGTCGAGAATCCTTGCCCGAATGGTCTTCAGTATCCAGTCAAGACACAAAATAATTATCATCCCGCCCACCAGGGTCCATAGTGTGGCATAGGCAAGTGTCGGCACCACCCGGTCATATACCTGCATGGCAAAAACCGATATGGCAACCGCCATAACATTGATTACCAGAGTAGCAATAACCACATCAAAGAGCCAGCGCCTGCTTCGGAAAAGTTCGTGAAGCACCAGGCTGCGGGCAGGATTACATCTCTCCAAACCTCCCTGATATTCATAATTAGTCGAATAATTCAACCAGATAACCATAGCTTCCCGTAAATCAGCTTCAGTGCAGGATATGGTTTTTCCATCGGAGTTTGACAGCAGCAGACCCTCATCTTTTTTTTCAAGAAACTGCCACTGGCCATGGTGGAACACCAGCGCTGGAAGGCGCCTTAGATCAAACCGGGCAAAACGCAGAAAAGCAGCCTGAACATAATGCAGTTTCAAAAGTCTGAGTATGGCTGTGATCCGCTGAATTGGAGGCAAAACATTTCCATCCGGCTGTGCCTGCATGCAGGCATTGATAAGGGCGCCCTTCTGTACCGGGAGCCTCAGATGATCAAAATACACTTTTAGTAATTCTGGATGAAAGAGTGCAGACTCCGGCTGATACATATCATGAGCAGTAGATATTTTCTGAGTTACAGGCATTTAATATCCTTCTAATCGGTCTCTAAAGGTTCAAGGCCCGCGATGGAATCCAGATATCCCATCAGGGCAGCTAACCTCAACCCTATGACGAGCTGGTCGCTATTTACCCTTACCAGCGCCAGGCTCTGCTGGGTAAATTCCTGTTGCATATTCAAGACCTCAAGCCAGCTTTTCCGGCCACTATCATACTGACGTATAAAAGATTCCCGTGTCTCCCGGACAGCTTCAACAGCAGCCTGCCTTGAAACCTGTAATCTGGTCTGAAGGTCCAGATTGGTTAGAAGGCTGTCGATTCTAAGCTCCACATCGTTTATAGCCGATCGCCAGTCCTGTCTGGCAGCGTCCACCTGGGACATAGCCGATCTTGTACGGCTTCGTATCGTTAGCCCTGCGCCATCCAGTTTACCCAGAATTGTAAGGCCGACACGGGTTTCGTCTTCTCTTGATGAATCATAAAAATCCCTGCGCGCCTCGGCATACAGGGTTGGAGTAGATGCAACCTTCTGAAAAGATACGCTATATTGTGCCACATCAATCAGTTTTTTCTTATACCGTATACCGGCATTTTCCTTAAGAGCCTGTTCTCTTATCGTTGCCGGTTCCGGCAGTTTTAACATTGCGGTATCCACCTCCTCACTGGCTTCCATCCTTACCTGTGTCAGGGACTGTAGCTCGTTGAGTCCGATTTGCAGTTCGCCATAAATCTGTTCATACTGGGTCTGTGCCTGAATCAATCGCGATAGGGCCAGCTGTACATCTGCATCTGAGGCCAACTCCCCTTCCTGACGGTTTTTAATCCTGTCATACAGCTTGCTGTGCTCGGCGACATTTTCTTTCGCAACCCCCAGTTGTCCCCGGATACCCAGTATCCGTGCATAGGTGGCTGCTGTTTCTTCTATAAGCTGACGCTGCGCCTGGAGAAGCGCAAGGTGTTCCGCCTGATATCTCTCCCCGGCCTGGTCAATGGAAAGCTGTATCTTGCCGAAAGCCCAGATGGGCTGCCGTGCAACTAGTGATCCGTATTCATTACCTCCATCATAGGCCTGAACTTCACCGGACAGGCTTGGGTAGCGCCCTGATTTTGCCGTATCGATATCGTAACCATAGGCTGACAATTCTGACAGTTTTCCCTTTAAAGCAGGATGGTTTTCCACTGTAGCCCTGATTGCTGCTGTTAAACCTATAAATTCCTCTGCACGGGCACTAACAATATACAAGCCCGGAAACAGCATATAAAACAGAAACATTGATATCACTCTTTTCATCATTTTTCCCTTCAGGAGACATCTCTTGATTGAAATTCATCATAAGGCCGGTTATTTTCCCAATGCAATGCGCTATTGTCAAGAGATTCCCCTTCCATGTCCTGATCCCGGCTCAGCGCCCCCTGTTTCAGTAAGTCACTCGCCTTTTCCTTTTGCCCTGTTTGCTGGTATGCCCTGGCCAGGTTCTCACGCCACTCCCTTTGCCATGGGCATTTTTTTAACGCCTTTTCAACCAACTCTTTTCCTTCTTCCATATGGCCCTTTGCGAAATAGATAAGACCAACCATGTAGTTGCAGGCAGCATGTTCAGGGTTATGGTGAAGCATCTTCTTGAAACTCAGCTCGGCCCCGTCCAGATCCCCCTTTCGGTAAAGTTCTACCCCATTTTGCAGAAGACCCGGCTCCGGCAGTGTAAGCATATCATCTACCCGGTCCCATGTGATTTTTGCGTTTGTCCCCCTGATTAATGGACCAAGTTTATCCCTGTAATGTTCCCACCTCGCCTTTGAAGTTTTATAAATAGGCTGGCGTACCTGCCAGAGGCTTGCTGTCTTTACCGGCCGTTCAAGCTCATTGAACTTAAGCACCTGAGGCTCCCAGTCAACACCGATATAATCAAGCATTTTACGGGCGCTTTTTTCCAGGTCATCCACAACATCCTCATAATTGATTTCCAGTATTTCACCCGGAAAAACCTGGTTCCAGTGATGCATCATGATGTTGTGGTCGGCCAGTTGTTCGCCTATATCTGTCAGATCATAGGCAAAGCCCATGCCCCCGTGTTTTGCCTGGTAGTCTGTAAAATAGTTAGATATGGCAATATCCCTTGGATCACGACGCACCGAGATGACCTTTGCCTTAGGGAAGAGAAACCTTATAAATCCAATGTTCTCAAAGTTATGAGGCAATTTATCAACCACATATGTAGCTCCTGGCTTCTCCTTTTCGGCGAGGCCCTTAAGTTCGGCAACTATGCCCCTTGCTATACCTTCGGTGATGTAAGGGGTCAGGTCATCTATGCAATCGGGATAATGCCGGCCTGAGCCCACATACCTCTCCCAGCGGTTGAGCCCGGCAATCCGCTGGGGTATCACTCCCAGCTCACCGGCTCCAAATATTTTACTGTGCCCTGCAATGATCTGTTCCACCAGGGTGGTTCCGGACCGGGGCATACCCAGCACGTAAACCGGTAAGGTTGAATCTATACCACAGCCCCTGCGGTATTCATAAAGTTCCCTGCAGAATGCATGACGAATACGCGCGCAGCCATTGCGATGCGCCTTGGCGTCATATGTTATGAACATGCGGCTGGCCCTGTTTGCCTTTTCTGCCATCTCAAAAGCTTTTTCATAATCCCCTCGCTTTTCCCATGCCGATGCCAGTTGAAACATGATGCCGGATTGTATCCGTCCTTCCAGGCTAGGGATTTCGGCAGCCTTTTCCAATTGTTCCAGGATTTCAACATCATCAGGAAAATAACGGGCATTGATCAGCCCCGAGTATGCCTTAACCGGATCAACCCGTTTGATTTTTTCATACAACTCAAGGGCCTCATTTATTCGACCCTGCTGCATGTACTGCTGTGCAAGCCCCTGCAGCGAAGGAACAAAATATGGCGCCTGTTCAATATTTTCACGGAAAAGCGTTTCAGCCATAATATAATTTTGTTCCCTGCTCTCCACAAACGCGAGAACATTCTTCGCCTGGGCCTTTAGGTTTTTGAGTTTTAAAGGAGGGTTTTTCCCGTTCTCTTTCAATCCTTCAGCCAGTTCAACGGACTTTTCTGCTGCACTGCGCGCCTGTCTGTCAAAACGCTGTAAACAGGCATTGGCCAGCCGGCTCCATAGAGCCGGGTTATCTTTATCTAACTGAATTGCTCGTTGCAGGGCTTTGATCGCTTGCATAAAATGCCCCTGTATCAGCGCCAGTTCAGCCAGATGTTCTATCATGGCGATGTTGTATGGATAATGTTTTAGCCCCTCTATAAGGACCTCTTCGGCCTGGGCATGAAGGTCGCTGCCAGCGAGAAGATTACTGTACACTATTATTAGCGCAACCCAAAGATCTTCAGCCAGATTCATTCGGCGCTCAGCAAGCCACTCTTCCGCCGGGGCAAATTGGGCACATGCCACCCATATTTCAAGCTGCAAGTTTCGTAGCTGTGCAGTAAACAGATCAATAACAGGCTCAGGCAATTGAGCCATTTTTATTTCAAGGCACAAAACAGCATTTTGTATAGACTTCCTGGCATCCTCTAACTCTTTTGCCTGAAGGCAAAGCCTTACAAGGGCTATCCAAACCGGAAGCCGGTTATCAAGTTCTGTGGATTTTATATAGAGCCTTTTCGCCTCATCCAACCTGCCCTGCTGCATCCGGCACCAGGCAAGGCGGGCAAGGGCAAGGGGATTCTCAGGCTTTTGCTGTAGAATAGGTTCCAGCAGTTTAACAGCTTCATCAATAAAAAATAATGCACATGCGGCCCCGGCCAGGTCAACCCGTGCATCACTATCAAGATTTTCTAACTGACTGACTGCCTTTTCATACACTTCAAGCGCCTGTTTTCGCTCGCCAAGCTGGGCATGAGCAAAAGCCAGCAAAGGCAGGCCATGAATATCATCCATCTCTTCGTAATATGATCCAGCTTCTTTTTTAAGTTCTTCAAACTGCTGGTTATCAACCAGTCGGCGAAGGATTTTCAGGTATGACAATCAGTCTCTCCAAAGCATGTTTTATAGTACAGGCCGATCTATGCACATGAACGGCTATTCACTAAATGTTAATTGCCTTTAAACCAACCCCTGGGAGGTCAGTATTCCGACTGGCATTTGGGTTAAATGAACCTGGCCTATCACATTGTCATAATCCGGGTTCGAAGCCCAGGTGCCATTCCATATGGCCTCAGGGACAGGGCTAGTTGCTCCTCCATACATACGAAAAAACATACCCTGATTTGTCAACGCTGCCGCTGAACCTGCTGCAGTGTTCCACATTATTGTTGCACCTGTTGCACTTACATTATTGACAGGATTATTATTAAACCCTAATACATTGCTTCCATCGCCCACAAGTATGATCGTATCATCAGATCCCAAATTACTTGCGCCATTCCACTGTGACCAGGTTCCAGGGCCGCTGCCTGCATTACTCAGAGTCGCTGAATTAGAATCTACACGTATATAGATTGTATAAGATTCAGAACCAGAGAATGTGCGGGTTGAATGATCCGAACTCACTCCCTGGATCAGATCGAATACAACAATGTCTGTATCAATTGTCTTAAAGTTCAAGGTAGTGTTATCGCTGATTCCTGCATATGCATTTCCCGCTGTGTCAGTTATAGTGCCACTATCCATCTCCACATGATAATTACTGCCGTTGTTTGCAAGGTCTGTTGATGGATTAATGGTGAGAATACTACCAATAATCGATAACTGTCCCCCATGGCTTGTGACATTAATAGTTTTGGTGTCTGATCCATCAGTGATGGTAATAGTCCCTGAACTTCCCAATTCGATATTCGAGTCAAATGTCATAGTGATATTGCTGTTAAGCGCCACTCCAGTGGCGTCATCTGTTGGGGTTGAGGAACTAAAAGTCGGGGCTGTTGTGTCAAGAACATAGGCCTGGGTGGCTATTGTTCCGTCATTACCTGCAGCATCTGTTACCTTGATCTGGATAGAACTGCTGCCAGATAGTGTTGCCCCATCCCATGTGATTGCAGTACCGCTTGCTTTACCTGTTATGTCTGTCCAGCTGCTTCCTCCATCCACAGAACCATAAAGGACATCTCCGCCTGCCAGACCGGTACTCAGTGTAGCTGTGATAGTCTGGCTCGCTGTTTTGGTCAGAAAGTCAGTGGCTGAACTGCCTGTATCAGCAGATATATCTATCCCGCTGATTGTGGTTGTTGGAGCGGTTGTGTCAAGTACATAGGCCTGGGTCGCTGTTGGGCCGTCATTACCCGCAGTGTCTGATACCTTCAATTGAATAGAACTACTCCCGGATAATGTTGCTCCATTCCATGTGACCGCCGTGCCGCTGGCTTTACTCGTTATATCAGTCCAGGTGCCGCCTCCATCCACAGAACCGTAAAGAACCTCTCCGACTGCCAGTCCGGTACTCAGTG
>CAZSZQ010000046.1:0-20942 GCA_964610475.1 uncultured Desulfatiglans sp. | reverse complement strand
GAGACATAGAGTGCGCAAAGGAGTATCTTGATCTGACATTAAAAGAAGTTCCGGAAGAATACTTGGCAAACTATATGCTGGCCGAATATAACAAAAAATGCGGCTCCTCAAATGAAGAAATTAGTGCACTTGAAAGAGTGGTTGAAACAGGAGGCATTGGTGAATCTGTTATTAGCCGTCTTTTTTCACTTTATCTTGGGAAAGATGAATTTGAAAAGGCATATGAATTACTAAAATCCTCAAAAAACATAAATGACTCCTCATACTCTGATATCCTGAAACTTGGTAATTATTACTTTTCTGAAGGAAACATTGAATATGCCATGCAATGCTATATGAAGGCTGCGGAATTGAAACCTGACAGCCCTGAAGCATGGAGTATCCTCGCTGAGATAACCTTATCACTTAAAAGATATGAAGATTCCCGGGTTTTTATGGAAAAGGCCCTTGCCATTAATGGAAATGACTTACCAAACCTGCTTACAATGTGTGAATTAAAACTATTATCAGAGGATATTGAATCGCATGTTAAATATTGCGATAAAATACTGGAAATCCTCGGTCTTGACAGGAACAGGACAATTGATAATTTTAACGATCTTAGAAATATTTTTATCGAGATAGGAAGTTCAATAGATAATGGGAGTAATTGTTCATCAAAGATTAACAGTATCATTAACAAATTGGAAACATATATTACATAAAACCTCAAAATAAATTTTACGTCATCTTTTATAGAGACGGTTTTAAAAACAATATTGTTGAATTAGCGCCACGACATCTTACTTATAAAACTACTGGATTCCCCGATCAAGCCGGGGAATGACAAAGGGGGTGTTTAATTACAGATATGGTAGCTGTATTCATTAAACCAAAAGCATTTGTCTTTTAATCCGTCTCTTCGTTTTTTTACCACCATATGTAAAATCCCATCTAATAACATATTCAAAATCCTCTTTTCATTTTTATTAAAAATTCCTAATAAAATATTTAAAGTTTATTCAATATAATCCCGATAGTAATTTCAAATGCAGGGCAGGTGGAGGAAAGGCAGGTGATTTTAACACTGTAATATTCCACAAAATTTAGGCAAGGATGCCTAAACGTTTACACCGGTTATTTTATAACCGAAGCTTTAAAACTTTTTTATTTAATCATGGAGGATTAAAACTATGGGATTAAGAATACAACACAATATTGAGGCATTGAACGCACACAAAAATTTAACCATTTCCAGCAATATGATGGCTAAATCACTGGAAAGGCTGTCATCTGGTTACAGGATCAATAAAGCGTCTGATGACGCGGCTGGTCTGGCAGTTTCTACAACAATGAGAGTTGAGATAGCTTCTCTTAACCAGGCAGCAAGAAACGTTGCAGAAGCAAACTCTCAGATTCAGGTAGCTGAAGGCGCCTTTGACCAGATAGCCAATATCCTGACCAGGCTCAGTGAGCTTGCCACACAGGCGGCTTCAGCCAATGGTAACCCAACCATGGCCCAGACTGAAGCGGATGAACTTATTGAAGAAATAGACCGTATTGCATCAAGTATCAGTGGTAGCGGAACCTACCAGGTTGGTTCGGACGCAACGTCTAACAGCCAGATTGCATTGACAATCACCGGCCTTGATTCAGCAACATTGGGTGTTGATGCTCTTACAATGGGTGCAGCAGCAGCTCTTACCACCATTAATACCGCAGTTGGTACATTAAGTACAAACCGTGCTACACTGGGTGCAGTTCAAAACAGGCTTGGTTATGCGGCAGCAAACCTTGCAACATCCATTGAAAACAAGCAGGCAGCTGAATCTGTAATCAGGGATGTTGATATGGCGGCTGAAATGTCAAACTTTACTAAGAGCCAGATACTGATGCAGGCAGGTACTGCAATGCTTGCCCAGGCTAATATGTCTTCACAGTCTGTACTGTCTCTGTTCGGCTAAGCTTAAATAGCTGAAAGCTCAAAGCTGAAAGTAAAAAACTAACCCCGCTTCCGGTTCCCCGGTTGCGGGGTTTTTAATTCCTTATAAACTTACACCATAAACCTCAAACCGCAAATCTTTATTTTAATAAATGGCAAATTATTTGCATAATTCAATTAACACACTAGTTTTATTTAAGTTTTCGGCATTTTTTTCCGATTAACAGAACAGTAAAAGGAAAGTTTTTCCTTTATCGGAATTACATCTTGATAGGAGCGGATTATGGCAAGTACAAATCAGATAAGCGGTCTTTCAAGCGGTTTTGACTGGAGATCAATGGTTGATCAATTGATGGCCATTGAAAAGAGACCAGTGGATTTGATAGAAAAACAGAAGACCCAGTATGAGACCCAGCTTACGGAATGGCGCTCTTTTAATACCCAGCTTCTTTCTCTAAAGACTGCTGCAGAAGCGCTATCAAAACCTGTCAATTTTAATACCTTTTCTTCTTCCATGACCTCTGACAATGCAGATATCGATGCCGAAGATCTCTTAAGTGTATCTACTAATTCCCATGCGGAAAAAGGAACTTACACTATCACAATAAATAATATTGCGACTGCCCAAAAAATAGGGTCCGCTTCATTCGCGAGCGGAACAAATGACCTTGGCTCCGGATACAACGGAGATATAATAATAAACGGCAAAACTATAACTATATCAGAGACTGATGGTCTTGATGATGTAAGAAACAAAATAAACGGTGCAGATGCAGGCGTTACAGCCAGCCTGATACGATACAGTGATACCGACTACCGCCTGAACCTGACAAGCGACGATACAGGTGCAGAAGGAATAAGCCTTGAAAACGGGTCAGCCACAGATATTTTACAGGCTTTGGGGTGGACAGACTCTGAAGGTGTGGTTAATGAGATAGTCGTAGGCAAGGATGCCTCTTTTTTACTTGACGGTGTAGCAGTAACAAGTGCGGATAATAACATAGACGATGTCCTAACAGGTGTGACTTTTAAACTTACAGGTGATGATGCAGCTACAACCATTACTCTGAATATAGAAAGAGACACAAGTGCAATCGAAAATAAGATCAAGACCTTTGTGGATGCATATAATGAGGTATCTTCCTATATTAATAAACAGCAGACCTATAACAAAGAGAACGAAACAACAGGTGGTGTGCTCTTTGGAGATGGAACTCTTTCGTCAATAAAATCGGACCTTACATCTTTGCTCGTTGATCCTGTATGGGGTGTCTCCTCAAAGTTTTCAATTATGGGACTTGCGGGCATACATCTGGACTCCAACAATCAACTGAGTATCGATAGTGAAGAGCTTGGAGGATACCTTGAGTCCAATTTCAGCGATATACAAAAGCTCTTCAGCGTAAATGGGACATCAACCAGCGGTTCTATTGAATATGTATACAGTACAAACAGTACCAAATCAGGTAATTATGCAGTAAATATAACACAGACCGCTGCGAAAGCCAGCTCCGATCCCAGTTCGGCTATTTCCGGAAATTTAGGCAGTGATCAAACTCTCACCATATCCTCCGGAGAAAATATAGCAACTGTATCTCTTACATCTGACATGACTATATCGGACATTGTTACTGCAATAAACAGTGAAATGGATACCGAGTATACTGAAAAATTGGTCGGGGATAATGATGTACAATCTGGCGGTGCTGCTGTCACATCCTCAACAACCTGGGCTGCAATAGACGGGGCAACTCTATCTGATGGTAGTTCAATCAGTTTTACAGGCACTTCACGAGACGGTTCCAGTGTTTCAGGTTCATATACTATTGCCAGTACTGCAACAGATACCATCCAGGGGCTTCTCACTGAAATAGAGTCTGCTTTTGGCAATAATATATCCGCTTCCATAGACATAAATGGCCGTCTTGTTTTAACTGATGATGAAGAAGGCGCGAACGAACTTTCTTTTTCATTTGACCAGAACGGGTCAGATATATTCGGGACAGTCCTGACCACGAATGGGGATGGCCAGGAAGGAAGATCTGCCATGGCTATAGGCGCATCGGATGATGGGAGCGGTCACCTCGTTTTGAGTAGTGATTATTATGGCAGTGGAAACAGTTTTACAATTGATTCATCACTCTGGGCAGGTTCACCTGTAACGGTTAATAATGGACAGGATGTTGCTGGCACAATAAACGGTGAAGCAGCTACAGGCAAAGGGCAAACACTTACAGGGGTTAAAGACGCAGCAAATATTGCCGGGCTCAGCATTAATTACACAGGATCAACCACTGGAAATGTCGGGAATATTAAATTCACGGCAGGCGTAGCTGAACTTTTTGAAAGGGCGCTATATAATATAACCGATTCTATTGACGGATATGTAGCAAATAAAATCGATTCACTTTCTAACCAGATCGATAATAAGGATGAGCTCATTGACAATGTTAACGCACGGCTGGACAGGAAAATGGATGCAATGATCAGCCGTTTTGTGGCAATGGAGCTGGCCCTTTCAAAGTTGCAATCGCAGAGTCAGTGGCTTTCGGGTCAGATAACTGCTTTATTTAGTTAGAAATATTCATTAATACGGCTCAATGCTATATTAATCATTATACAAAATTTGATGTCACCTTTTTTTATTTTTTTCTTAATGGAGGATTGAATGGATTACGGGAAGGCTTTCAAACAGTACAATAGATCATCGATTGAAACAGCAAGCAAACTTGAACTTGTTATAATGTGTTATGAAAAAGCGGTTCTTTGCCTTCAAAAATCAAAAGAACACATTAGAGATAAAGAATTTACAAAGAAGGCCGAAAAAATCAGGACAACTCTGAATATCATCACCGAATTACAGGCCAATCTTAATTTAGATAAGGGTGGAACAATAGCAAAAAGGCTTGATTCACTGTATACATATCTAACCAGCAGAATCCTCCTGGCAGATATTCAAAAGAACCTTGCTATTTTTGACGAATGTATAAATATACTCAGCGAACTGAAAAGCGGCTGGGAAGGAATACGGCCAGAGCAGGAAGAACCGGTCCCTGTAAATACAGCTGTTCCCCAGGAAATACGAAGGCTGTCACATCAGATAGCAGCCTGAAAATTGATTGGAGCAAAGTATATCAAGAAATGTCAGGTCTCTTTTGTAATGGTTTAACAACTTTTATTATTTTGTAGCATCGTTATCACCAGACTACACCTGATCAATAAAGGGAAATCCCGAGAAACAAAAAGGGATTTCTCTTTTTTTTTTAAAAAAACCCCCCAATTTTGTCAATTGTCCTTTAGGAGGTATTCTTTTTGTTGGACAGGAGACTGCATTTACTATCTCGATACTGATCGATACTGATCGATATTGAACAAACCTGTTAATGAATAAAAAAGAACACATTGGTAAAAGATAAAGACATGCAGAATAGTGTTTAAGGTTAAACAGATTTTTACCGATATGTTAAACAGAGTTTTTATCGATATTGTATCTTATATTTGGTACATGGAGGTACTCTTTAAATGGATGCTATAAAAAATGTTACGCTTGACCCAGTAAAAGGACAGATTGAACTGTTAACATCTGCTTCATCTGTATCAAAGGGCCAAAACAGATCTAACGGAAATATAAAAAATAATAAAAAATCTCCCCCTGATACTGAACAGGTTAAAGAAGCAATGAATGAGAAAATTAACCGTATTGCAGAAGCAATGGACAGCTATGTTCAGTCGGTACAACGTGACCTTAAAATCCAGGTTCATGAAGGCACAGGAGATATAATAGTGAGAGTCACATCCCATGATAGCGGAAAAGTCATTCGGGAAATCCCTCCAAAAGAATTGCTTGATCTGGCCGCAAGAATGGAAGAAATGGCGGGGACTATATTTGATGAGAATGTATAAAACTGTTTAGAATTTTCCGTCAAATTAGAGAACCAAGATGAAATTAAAGATTTTAATAGTAGATGACGATAAAACCCTGTTATCGGCGCTAAAAACTGTTTTTGACCAGGAAAACGAAGTAACAATATGTAATGATGGCAAAAAGGCGATTGAATTATGCCGGAATCATAAATTTGACCTGATCATTACAGATTTGATGATGCCTGGTGCAAATGGTCTGGAGGTATTGACTGAAACCAGAAAAATAGACCCTGACAGCCTTGTTGTATTAATCACAGGGTTTGCCTCTCTCGAAACTGCGGTTCAGGCGATAAGAGAAGGCGCCTATGATTATATAACCAAACCCTTTAAGCTGGAAGAAATCAAGATAATTGTAAACAATGCCCGTGAGAAGATCAGGCTTATACTAGAGAACAGAAAACTGATTACAGACCTTCATAATGCCTACGAACAATTAAAAATGATGAAGAAACTACTGGAGATTGATACAGACAAATCAGCAGGGGAAAAGGATGAGGATAACAGGCCGGTTATTGCAGGCAGTATGCTGCCTTTCTATTATTCCAGTACATTAAAAAATGGAAAATCATCCATTCTAGATGATCTCGAACGAATCTCGGAACTTAAGGAAAAAGGCTTAATAACAGGAAAGGAATTTGAATTGTGCAAATCGAAGCTATTCAGCAGCATAGCCCAGTGATTGATCAGGATTTCAATTCAATGACTGTAATGGTTGTGGATGATGATCCGATGGTTGGCGAAACCATGGGCATGTTCTTTGAACATCTTAACTTTAAAAATATAACAATTCTTGACAGAGGAGAAAAGGCTCTGGAAGAAATAGACTGTGGATCCTTTGATTATATTTTCATGGATCTTATGATGCCGGGAATTGGCGGTCTTGAAACTCTTAAACGTATTCATAAAAATCATCAATTGACAAATGTCATTATAATGACCGGTTATCCAACAATGGAAACGGTCATTGAAGCGATGCGGCATGGCGCATCGGATTTTCTTGTAAAGCCTTTTCGACTTCAGGATATAAAGATCATTCTTGAAAGAATCGGCCGTCTTAAAATACTTATGGAAAAAAACTGGAGATTGAACCAGGAACTTGAAGAAAAACAGGAAGTCGAAAAACTGAACTTTGAACTGGAAAAGAGAATAAAATCCCAGACAATGATGTACAACATAGTCGATTCACTTTCCAGGATAAACAAGATTGATGATCTTTACAGATTTATCATTAAAAAAAGTATGGAGACATGCCAGGCTGAAAAGGCATGCTTTCTAATCAGGGATACTGAGAAAACCAATGAATACATCCTCCTCTCACAAAAAGGCATTGATAATTCAGCCCTCGGAGTACATGTTACAGCAGGACATGAAATAACCGGGGAAAATCTTACCAGACACCTGTTTGAAACATGCTTCGGGATTAATGGAGGGAAAGATAACAGTAGAAAGAAATATAATGAAAAAAATTATCTATCAATCCCTTTTAATATAAGAGAAGAACCGTTTGGACTTTTATTAGTAGCTGAAAAGTCAGGTACAGGGGCATTTGATTATGAAGATGAATATATTTTAAAATTTATTGCTGAAAGAACCGCTCTTAACATTGAAAATATGGCCCTGTATGATAACCTGATGCAAAGCCTCATGGCATCTATGATGTCACTTGTAGGTGCTATTGAAGCAAAGGATAAATATACCCGTCAGCATTCTTCCAGGGTAACAGGATACGCCCTTGAGATAGCAAAATTAATGGGTTGTTCAGAAGATGACCTGCAGAGGATTAGAACATGTTCGCCTCTGCACGACATAGGAAAAATAGGAATCAATGATAACATCCTTAATAAACGGACCAAATTAACAAGGCAAGAATTTGATATAATAAAAACCCATCCGTTAATAGGAGTTAATATAGTTTCACCGCTCGGACTCGACAAAGATGAGCTGGCAATCATAAGAAATCATCATGAGAGATGGGACGGAAAAGGATATCCTGATGGCCTGGAAGCAGACAATATACCTTTATTATCGAGAATTCTTGTTGTCGCCGACAGTTTTGATGCTATGAGGTCTGACCGTGCCTATAGAAAAGCGATACCCATCGATAAATGTATTGATGAGCTGATACAGAATAAAGGCACACAATTTGACCCTGATATTGTAAATTTATCCATTAATATGTTCACAGGACATGCTGATCATGCCCTGGATAATATGGCTTACTGATAATCAGGGCAGACTGTCTCCAGCACTTTTTTGTCCATACTGTTTTTTCTTTCAATTCGATTTTATTTTATACTATACTGCGTTCTGATATATTGCCGGACAAAAAGATGAGGAGTTCATTCTGATGTCAGAAAATAACAATCGCGATCATTTCAGAGTTGAGATGACAGTACCTGTCAGATGGAAGATACTTAATGAAGATGAAATTCAAATATTAAAAAAAGGCATGGGTGACGCACTTTTCAAACAAAGGGGAATACCCAGCCCGATAGACGCATTTCTTGATGAAGTCATACACGGATCAAAAGATGAGCGAATCCTCCTGGCGCTTCAATTGCTTAACAATAAACTGGACTATATTATTGAAAATCTATTATCAAGACCTGCCGTTCAGGAGTACAGCCAGGACTATATCACGGAGATAAGCGCTTCAGGGCTAAAGTTTTCATCCGATGAAAAGTTAGAAGAAGGGATGCATTTAAAAATGGAACTGATATTACCTGGTATTGTTCAATATAATATGGAACTTGTTGCAGAAATAATCAGAATTACAGAAAATAATGAGAAATATATAAATGCCGCAAGAATAGTTCATATAAGAGATGATGCGCGTGATTCCATAATAAAACTAGTATTCCAGAAACAAAGGATGGATATAAGAAATATAAAAAATCAGGAGGATAAGAACTGATGGAATTATCCGTGAATGACCTGATAGAATTATTCAAACTTGCTTCACTGGGAAAGCTTATTGGAGGTTTGATACATAATATAAACGGTCCATTGCAAAATATTGGTCTTGACCTCGAAATGAGTCAGTACATGCTCAGAAAGGAGACAGATAACAATGGCGGGAAAGAAAGCAGTATTATGATTCGCCTCAAGAGAATCGAAGATGAACTCGATCGCCTGAATACCATGATTAAGGCTTCATCGTCTAAAATCATGCACTCTGATAACAGCCTTCTAAATTTTAATGAATACCTTGAACATGAGTTATCCTTCTTAAATGCAAACCTTTATTTTAAACATAATGTGTCAACAACGCTTCAGCTGACTGAGACCCCTCCTCTGATGAGTCATTTGCCAGAAAATTCAACACTTGCATTTAGCTGGTTTCTTCAAAAAGTTATTGAAGAAATGGAAGCCCTGAAGAAAAATTCTCTTCTTATTAAGACTGAAAAGGAAAATGAATCATTAAAGATTTTTATGGGTGTAGAATTAACTTATCTTCCTGATTTGATTAATGATATTTTAAACAGTACAGATCTGCATTCTGACAGGTTGATAGCCCCGGACAATCAAACTGATTTATTACTGGTGCTAAAAATATTTGACGCGGAAGGTATTGTCATTGAAACTGAGAAAGGTCAGTCAGCCAATATAGCAATTTGCTTCCCTCTGTGCTACAGGTAATCCCCTCTTCGAAAGCGTTCTATCTCTGTACTCATTGTAACAGCGATATCGGAAATGATCGGTTTCAGTTTTTCAGGTATGCCTTCAATTGATGACAATCCTTTTATTGCAGTAAGTTTCTCATCAAGCTGGTCAACAAGGGATGATAAATTTTCAGCAGGGATAGTTACATCCGAAAGTCTCCCGGCATAAAAATCTATTAAATCCATGGTATCCTTCAAGGAATCCAGTAGAATATTTTTTTCAACCGATCCTGGTTTAGAACCGTTTAAAGGAATAATACCTGTCGGCCCGTCTATGATCTGAACTGGATTTATATTTACAGGTAAGGCCTTGCCTGCTTCAGGTCTTAAGGCCAACTGATCCATTATCTGTTGAAAGCTAACTTTTTCAGTATTTTTTGTCTTATTTATCTTTCCCTGCTGTTCAAGAAGCGCTCTCTGGCTTTCATCAATTCTCATCTTACCACTCCTTTACCGGTTTGTTGATAATCATATGTCTGTTTACAATAAAAGAATCTGTAACTGAGTATCTAAACATACAATCTCTTTGCATATGTATTATCTTTAATTCAATGCAATATGCTTGCCATCGGTAAAATGACATCCTCTGAAAAGTTAAAATATTGATCTGTATAATTTATACTGTTTATTCAGTAGGTTATCCATATTCTTCTATATGGTTGAGAATATTTTTTTAATATTATGACTATCTTTTTTCTATAGAAAGAGGAATAATCTTCCGGCCTGCAGGAAAATCCTTTCCCAGTTCAGAATATTTTTTCAAGTTTGGCACTGAAGGTTTCAGGTGTGAAAGGTTTAACAATATAATTACTTACACCTGCCTGCACGGCCTGAATAACATTTTCCTTTTGACCCTCAGCTGTAACCATTAAAAAAGGAGTGTCTTTAAGTTTTGCATCGGCTCTTACAGCCTTTAACAGATCAAGACCTGTCATATTGGGCATATTCCAGTCGGAGACAATCAATCCCACTTTTTCTTTCTGAAGTTCTTTTAGCGCCATAGTACCGTCTTCAGCTTCAATAATATCATTAAATCCGAGCTGCTTAAGAACTCCTTTTACAATTCTTCTCATAGTGGCAAAATCATCAACGATCAAAACTTTTATTGAAGTATCAAACCCCATATTTTATCCTCCATTTGTTACTTTATATTATGAAAAAGCTAAAAAATCAGCTTTTTTTTATTTTATATTACATACTGTTAAGAAGATCATCAATAGCTTTTTGATCAAGACCTTCTCCTAACCTCTGAGGCCCTTTCAATTCATACATAAACTCATCAACATCTTTATTGAGTTCCTCATATGTTATTTCGGGGTCTTCCTTATATTTCTTTAACTTAATTCCGAAAGAAACGATCAATTCTTCAATTTTTATTTCCATAGATCTTACAAGATTGATAATCTTCTGTATACGCTGCCCTACCAGGTCCTGAAAACTTAATGGTTCCATCATATTGAGTGAGCGCTGTTCTACCTCTTTAAGAAAATATATCTGGTTTTCGATCGCTTCCATGGCCTCTTCAAGGCTTAAGCCCACAACAATATCGCCCTCACCTTCACTGTGTTTCGCAAGTAATCGTTCAAGAAGCTTGTAATGTGTACTTGCCGCATCCATCTGGGCCTCATTGATATCCATAATCTTCATAGTGCTTTCTTCCAGGGTTTCATTTATCCCTTCAAGCTGATTGCTTGCCTCTGGTATATCCTTTGATGCTATTTCAACTATTTCAGGCTCAATTCTGGTCTGTATATCTTTTCTGAATTCTATGAGTTCTTTGGCTATCCCCTTTATTTTATCTGAAAACTCCATTGTGAGTAGCTCAAAAAATTCACCTTTTTTAAGTTTATTGATGACATCTTTAAGATTTTCTGTTTCATCAAATGTCAGGTTTTGTGTATTAGGAAGCGTATATTTCTGAATCGCCGGCTCGGTTGATGAATTACCGTTTTGATATCTCTTGCATAGGTATTTTTTTCCTGACGGATCTATTCCGGATAAGAGGCCGTTAGGAAGCTCTTCAGTATTAAACAGTATCTGATAATCGTTTGCATTGAAAGCAACCCCTGATTTTAAAACTATAAAATAAGGTTTAATGTCATCCTTGGTCTGAAGGCCGTATACAGGAAATACCCTGCCCAAATATTCCATAAAATCCAAATCATCGGTTCCAGACACTATTCTGGCTTTATATCTGGTAATTATCTGTTCTATTTCATGTGTATCAAAGGCAAGCCGTTCTATTCTTCCATCAAGATCACCCATTAACACATTTCCCATTTATATAACCTCCACCTTTTCTTCATACTGTATACATATTGTATGTTATATAATTAAGCAAGATACATACCAAAACTGTTAGATCATATTATTTACAATTATTTTAACTGATAAAATAATGCCCTCAAATGTCTCTGAGGTTCAAATAGAGAACATACTCCTGTCAGTGATTCAGTCGAACCAATAATAAGATATCCATCAGGAGCCAGGACATCTGCCAATCTTTCAAAGAGTTTTTTCCTGTCTTCAAGGCTGAAATAGATAGCCACATTGCGACAAAATATTACATCAAACTGACCTATTCCAGTAAATGATTCCATCAAATTCCGTTTCTGAAATACAGCCATCGCCCTTATATCGTCTCTTATTTTCCATGAATCACCATTTGATATAAAATATCTTTGCAACATGTTTTTATCGAGGCCGCGTTCGATTTCAAACTTATTATATTTGCCGTAGCTGGCCTGTGCTACCGCTTCACTGGATATATCAGTCCCTAATAGTTTTATTCTATATTTCTTCTGATCCGGGATGAGTTCCTTCAATATTATAGCAAGGCTGTATATTTCCTGACCTGTGGAGCAGGCTGCACTCCATATGCGGATATTTATAGGCATTAGCCCGGATGTTTGCGCGGTACGCTTGTCAATAAGATCCGGCATTACTTTGTACCGGAACATTTCAAAAGGTGACTTATCTCTGAAAAACAAGGTTTCATTTGTAGTCACTGCATCTATTATTTTTTTTTCAAGAAGTCTGTTAGGGTCGGATTTTGCCTTCTGGTAAAGCTCCAGATATGAAGAGATGCCTTCCTTTTCCAGTATAATCTTTAACCTGGTTTCAATAAGATAGGCCTTTTTCTCATCTAAAGATATCCCCGAAATATCATTTATGTATTTTGACAATACCTTTATTTCATTTGGAGTAATTTTAGTCATTAATAAATGAAATCCTTATACCTTAGCGGCACTTTTCCATATATAAATCTAAATGTTTTTAACACTGTTGCATATTTCATCAGCAAGCCTGTCAAGAGGCGCTATTATATCTACTATACCCTCATCAATAGGTTTCTTGGGCATACCAAATACGACACAACTGGGTTCATCCTGAGCAATGACAATTGATCCGTTTTTCTTCATCATTCTTAAACCCAATGTTCCATCAGATCCCATACCGGTCATGATTACACCAGCAGACCTGCCTACATAATGCTCTGCAATAGATCTGAACAGATAATCTACTGATGGCTTGCAGCTATTTTCCGGCGGATCATCAGTTATCCTGATGATTCTATTTAATCCGTCTACACTGGCAACAACCTTCATCTGTTTTCCTCCAGGGGCAATAAAAGCAACGTTAGGCCGAATGACCTCGCCATCCATGGCCTCCTTGACTTCAATGGAGCAGAGTGTATCAAGACTTCTGGCAAGTGAGTCAGTAAACAATGGCGGCATATGCTGGACTATCAATATTGGTACATTAATATTTGCCGGAACTTTGGGCAGCATCTCTGTAAGAGCCTTAGGCCCTCCAGTTGACACACCTATCCCTATTATTTCTGCCCTTGTTTTCCTTGATGTATGTGAAGCACTTTGACTAACTTTATGTAACTGAGTCCCATTCTGATTTGCTGAAGAGGTATATTTGGATTGATATGATTTAAAATTTGTGCCTCTTAGTATTGCCCGCATCTCGAGGTGCCTTGTGAAGCTTTTTAATAAGAGGCCTAAAATATTCTTTATTGTTTTTTTACTTTCTTCGATACTTCCGGTTTCAGGTTTAGTAATATAATCAAAGGCACCCAGTTCAAGCGCCTTTATTGTAAGATCCCCGCCTTTATGGGTTAATGTACTTAAGACGATTGCACCAACATCAGGTGCTTCGTTTTTCATTGCCCTCAGGACATCAAGTCCGTTCATTTCAGGCATTTCTATATCAAGAGTAATGAGATCAGGTTTGAGGGTGGCGATCTTCATCATGGCAATCTTGCCATTGTTGGCTGTACCAACCACCTCAACATCAGGTATTTCAGCAAGTATATCACTTACGGTTTTTCGATAGACAACCGTATCATCTACTACAAGTATTCTAAGAGGTTTTCTTTCCATTAAATCTTATAATTCCAATACAACCTTTTCCTTGGGAGCTCAGATTGCACACAAATAATATCAACCCATTATTTGGTAATATTTTCTAATTACCGTCGTCTTTGAGGATTTCTTCTACATTAAGTATCCCTATCAGACTCTTTTCTTTTTTGAAAACACCCTCAAAATACTTTCCCTGAATACCTCCAATATTAGCTGGAGGAGGTTCGATGTTTTCCGCATCTGTACGTTCAACATCCCCTATCTTATGAACAAGAAGACCTATATATTCGCCATTGGAATTGACAATAATATTTCGGGTTTCACCGTCTTTTTCAGTATCAGCCAGGTTCAGTTTGCTTCCAAGGTCAATAACTGTAACTATCTGTCCTCTTAAATTAAGTATCCCCTTAACATAGGAAGGAGCAAGAGGAACCTCAGTCATTTCCAATAATTTGTTGATCTCCTGCACCTTCAGGATATCCATGCCGCACAACGAATCTCCAACATAAAATGTTGCTAGTTCCATTGTTTGTTTATTTTCGATTTGACTCGCCATCAATTTTTCCTCCTGTGTTAGAAATAAAGCGGGATAATTGTATGATTAAAAACAGATTCAGTTTGCCGTTTATTAAAAAGTCCCGCTAACCCAGCTTTGATTTAAGATGCTGGAATACACTTTTCATCAATTTTTCTTTGTCCAGTTTTATCTGATAGTCATCAATACCGACTTTACTGCCTCTTAATATATCATCATCACTGGCCATGGTTGTAAGTGCAATAACAGGCAGATGTTTTATTCTTTCATCTGCTCTGATCCTGGAAGTCAGTTCAAAGCCATCCATATTTGGCATTTCAATATCGGTTATAATAAGAGAAATATCATCAATATGTTTTTCAATAAGATCAAGGGCTATTCTGCCGTCTTCAGCTTCAATTACATTATAGCCGTCTTCCCTGAGATATTCCGTTACCTGACCTCTGAAAAAATTAGAGTCTTCAGCATAGAGGACAGTCGCAGCCTTGTTTTCGGATACCATTACCGTTTCTTTTCTGGTAAACCATTCCGGATTAAGGGTTTCTACAATACCGAATATATTAACCATTAGCGTAGTCTGATTACCTATTATGGCCGATCCCATAATGCCTGCCTGCTTCAGAGTCACATCATCAACAGTAAGTGCTTCTTCTGTTGCGTCAAGCGGAGGGGTGGCCAAAAGACCAATATCTCTTCCTCCTATTGAAAATACAATAACAAGAAGATCTTCTTTATCCGCAATGGGTTTTACATTTGCCACCTGCTCAATCGCAAACAGGGGGAGGCTGGCGCCTCTGTACTGAATTACATTTTTACCGCCAACATTTTCAATATCAGAACGTTTGATCTTCTCGAGCCTTTCTACTAGTCCCAGCGGAACAGCAAACTGCTCATCTTCAGCATTACGGAATATAAGAAGTGACTGGATATCTTTCTGTCCTTTCATCCTCTGTTCCTTGGCAACCTGTGCGGCTCTTTCGGTCCCCTCCATTGAGGTCAACTGCGCCATCTTTGATATACCTGCAACATCCAGAATAAGAGCTACACGGCCATCACCCATGATCGTTGCACCGGCGTATGCCTTGCAATGTTTAAGATGCCGGCCAAGGGGTTTTACAACGATTTCTTCGGAATCGAAGAGTTCATCGACCACCAGCCCGTATTTTAATGCACCGGTATATACGACTACAATATTTACAGCGCTGGAAGCATGATACCTCCGGTCAGCGGATATTTTCCTTCTGTTCGTTGCATCATCATTTGTATCCAGTTCATCCGGTTTATTATCTTCTTCATTTTTCAAACTGTTGTTATCATCTTCAGTTGCTTTTTTTAGAGGACTTTTCTTTCCTCTTCTGTCAGCAATATTTATTCTCCTGTCTCTTATTGAAACCTTCTCGGATTGATCAATATAGGTTCTTTCCAGTCCAATAATATCTGCAAGTCTTATGAGGGGAAGTAAACTTCCTCTTAACCTTACCACCTCTGCATCACCTACCTTTTCAATCCGGTCTCTTACCTGGTTGGCAGGAATCCTGAACAACTCCTCAAGATTTACCTGAGGTATGGCATACCTTTCTCCACATACACTGATCAACTGGCTTGGAATAATTGCCAGGGTTAGAGGAAGCTTGATTTTTATAGTCGTTCCTGATCCAATCCTGGATTCTACATCAACTACTCCTCCCAATTTATCGAGGTTGGTTTTGACAACATCCATGCCAACCCCTCTACCCGATACATCACTAACCTTTTCTGCAGTCGAAAAACCGGGAAGAAAGATCAGGTTGATTTTTTCTTTTTCCGACATTGATATTGCCTGATCTTCGGTAATCAATTTTTTCTGAAGAGCCACCTTGGTAAGCCTGTCAGGGTTTATTCCTTTTCCATCATCCCGGATTTCTATATTTACTTGTCCGGCTTCATGGTATGCCTTTAGCATAACATGACCGGCTGATTCCTTTCCGGCTCTTTGCCTCTCAGCAGGCACCTCTATACCATGGTCTACAGAATTCCTTACAAGGTGGGTAAGGGGATCATTTATTGCCTCAAGAATAGTTTTGTCTAACTCTACGCCTTCTCCTTCAATTGTCAGTTTTACTTCTTTGTCAAGATTTCTGGCAAGATCCCTTACAACCCTTGGAAACTTGTTAAATACATTTCCTATTGGCTGCATCCTTGTCATCATTATTGCTTCCTGAATCTCCGATGTGATAAGGTCCAGTCTTTGCCCTGTCCCATCGATTGCTCTAAGGTCTTTTTGAACGATAGCCTGAAGCAACTGATTTCTGCCGAGTACAAGTTCGCCTGCCAGGGTCATCAGCGAATCCAGGAGGCTTACATTGACTCTCAGGCTCGTTTCGGCACCCTTCATGTTACCTTGTGCTGACAAATCGTTTTCTCTGACTGCAGATGGTTCAGAAACATCCTCATGCCTTGATATTGAAGGTGTATCATCATGGTTAACGACCTCTTTTGATTCATCAACATAATGATCCTTCTGGGCAGCAATCTCCTCTGATATACTGATATCCTTTACTCTTTCATTTAACCTTCTGAATCTATTATCACTTTCAAGCAGGTAAATATTTTCTTCATCAATGTCAAACAGGGCATTTATCATTTCAGGTTCGAGAATGGTTCCCAAAAGCACCAGGAAAGGCAATCTTTTTGAATCCAGAAAATTATCAAGCGTCCCTACTGATTGTACATCAACTCCTGTGGAAAGGATTGTCCCGCTTTCGCTGAGTTGTTTTAAAAGCTCGGTAATATTGAGACCTTTTTTATCGATATCCCTGACAAGGTCAAATTCTGCGAGATAGATAAAATGTCCCTTTTTTCTTGAATTTGCCAGATCAGAATTCGGGATGCTAAAGATCATTCTTCCGTTATCAAAAATGATATCGATGTTCTCCTGTTTAATTTCAGTTTTCTTTTCAGTACTTGCACCTGTAGTAAGGGATATAAGTGCAGTGACATGCTCTTCTATATCCATTTCATTACTGGCTGCCACATTGTTTAACAGATTTCTTAAGGTATCTGATGATAATAGCAGTATGTTGACTATCTCCGCATTTGGAACCATCTCTCTTTCACGTATCATACCCAGGACATTTTCCATTTTATGGGACAATTCCTTGATATTATTTAATCCCATAAATCCTGCCCCGCCTTTAATTGAATGTGCGGCTCTAAAAACTTTATTCACAAGCTCTTCATTAATATTTGCACCTGCCTCTTCAATGGCGAGCAAATCATTTTCAATATCTGCCAAATGTTCAAGTGATTCTTCTACATAAAGTCTCAAGGTCTCGTCATCCTGAATACTCATACCATCCTCCATTGCTGTTTATTTAAAATGATAATAAACAGCTTCTGCGTTCTTTGTTGCTTTTCGTATATTTTCAGATGATAATTCATCAATTTATCCTGCATTCATACTAAAAAATCTGTTAAGCCCTGTTATTTGCAGAAGGTTTTCTATATTCTCCGGGACATTTGTAAGAATTAATTGACCGATTCCCCCTGCCTGATTAAGCGAATTGGAGGCTGCAACCAGTATTCCCAGCCCGGTTGAATCAATGTTTTTAACACCTTTCAAATCAATTGCTAACTCACTAATATTCTGATCAATAGTCTTGATCAGCTTATTACGGAAATCTTCGATTGCCGATTCGATTAAATCTTTCCCCGGTTTTACAGTTTTCCTTGCATTTTTTTTTCTGGTTTCGTTCATACAATCCTCCAATTTGATTAAGCAATTCTGGAAATGTATTTATTCACAGAATGGAAACGCTCAGTAACTAAATGCGATATTCATGCCAGATTCAGGTATTTTTTTTTAGAAAATAATATGTTCTTTCAGAAATATTACAGGATTCCGGCAAAAATTCAGTCATTCCATTGACTGAGTACGACGCTTTTTTGACATCAAATAAATATGTTATTGCTTATTTTTTTAAATTTTCTCTCCCAGCGACCGGACAATTTCATTAAAATATTTCCTGATTTCCATAACAGCGTTATCAATGCCTTCCAGACTGTTGTTTCTAGCCTTATTTTCTATATCTCTCGCCTTTTCAAATATTCCAGTGATACCAAGATTTCCTGAAGCGCCTTTCAATGAGTGTGAACGTTCAATTACAGCCTTCATATTGTTAGTAGTCTTGGCATCCTCAAGTCCATTTAGATCATTTGTACCGGTTTCAAGAAACAGCTGTATAAGCTCAAGATATTCTTCAACTTCCAGACCAAGCCTTTGCGCAGGTATTTTAAAATCCATTTTTTCCTCCTGAAAGTTATATAATTCGCCCTAATATGTGCAAAATAATTAGGATAGTATTCCGTTTTAATGTTATGCGATATTTATGCCAGACCCAGTATGATCGTTTCATTATCAGGGATTTAATATCTTGAAATATTCATGGTATTGATGTAATCAATTTTAATATCAGGAAGAAACACATCCTGAATGTCTATAATTTATTTTAAATCAATTCTTATACTTACTAATAGAAGGGGTAATATATGAACAGTATTAAAACCATAGAAGGCGTAAAAAAAACCGTATTTGGTTCAGGTTCAGTTACAGGGATTGGAAATGAATGTAAAAAAATTGGTGCATCCAGGGTGCTTCTTGTAATAGATCAATCATTATCAAAATCGGCAATAGCTGAGCGTGTAATAGAGTCTCTGAAATCTGCCAGGATCAGATTTTTTATATTCTCGGACATTACTCCTGAGCCTGACCCCAGGATTGCTGACCTTGGTACAGAACTCGCTCTCAAGGAAAAGGTGCAGTGTGTAATAGGGGTGGGCGGCGGCAGCACAATGGACATTGCAAAGGCAATCGCAATGCTCATAAAAAATGAGGGAAAGGCAGTTGAATATATTGGATTGGACAAGGTCAAAAGACAGGGAGTTCCAACCATTATGGTACCTACCACTGCCGGCACAGGGAGTGAAACCACGCTTACCGCGGTGTTTACACAGAGAGATACCAAAAAAAAGGGTGGTATAAACAGTTCATTTCTTTATCCTCATACTGCCATCCTTGATCCTGAACTGACCATTGACCTGCCTCCATTTATTACCGCATATACGGGTATGGATGCGCTTACACATGCTATAGAGTCATACACATCACTCAAGGCGCATTTCATGAGTGAAATAGTATCTTTAAAGGCTATTGAATTAATAATTGAAAACCTGAGAGGGGCGGTATTTGATGGTAAAAATATAAAATATCGTGAGAATATGATGATGGGTAGTTACCTTGCCGGAATGGGCCTTGCCATGGCCGGTGTCGGCGCAGTGCATGCTATGGCCTACCCTATGGGCGCAATATTTGACGTGCCGCATGGTATAGGAAACGGCATGCTCCTCCCTTATGTGCTTGAATATAATTACCCGGGCAATATCGATAAATTCTGCAATATAGCACTATGCATGGGGCAGGAAATGGGAGAGTTCTCAGACAGGGAATATGCATCGACTGTTTCTGAGGCGGTCTTTGAACTTGCAGAGGACATAGGTGTACCCATGACATTAAAGGAACTTGATATACCTGAGGATTCCATACCTGAGATGGCAAAGGCAGCCATGCAGGTAGCTGTTCCAATAGCCAATAACCCCAGGCCAATGTCAGTAGAGGCGGCAGAAGAGATATATCGAAACGCCTATGAAGGGTAAGGAAAGCTGGAAGTGACTAAAGTGCGAAGTTATTGTCTTCAACTCCGAACTTCCAACTTCAAACTTATATAAGAAAGGAATAACACATGCCAGGATATGAAATAATAGGTCAGGAAGAGCTTGAAGCCGTACAAAAGGCTTTATCAAAAAAGATGCTACTCAGATATGAGCATAAAGAAAACAGCAAGGTGCTGGAATTTGAGCGAAATTTTGCAAAATACTGTGGCGCTGGTTATGCCCTTGCAGTCTCATCAGGTACTGCGGCATTAAGGGTAGCCCTTGCAGCCCTTGGTGTAGGGCCAGGCGATGAGGTAATTACACAGGGGTTCACTTTTATCGCCACATGGGAATCTATTTTCGATGCCGGTGCAGTGCCTGTATTTGCAGAGATAGACAATACCCTCTGCCTTGATCCAGAGGATCTTGAAAAAAAGATTACTCCAAAAACAAAGGTGATTATCCCTGTACATATGTGCGGTTCACATGCCAATATAGAGGAAATAGTCAGGGTCGCAGACAGGCACGGGATACCGGTTCTTGAGGATACTGCCCAGTCATCTGGAGGAAGGTGCAATGGAAGGGGACTGGGAACATTTGGCAGCTTTGGAACCTTTTCATTTGATGCAGTCAAAACTATAACCACCGGTGAAGGCGGTATGATACTTACAAATGACAAGACCCTTCACACAAAGGCCTCGGAATATTCTGACCACGGGCATGACCATAACCCCAATGTATCAAGGGGCCTTGAGAAACGCAGCTTTATAGGTTTTAATTACAGGATGATGGAGCTTCAGGGGGCGCTGGGCGTTGCACAGCTTAAAAAACTGGATAAT
>CAZSZQ010000045.1:0-20993 GCA_964610475.1 uncultured Desulfatiglans sp. | reverse complement strand
ATCCTTGCAGCAACGGCAACACCTGTTTTTTCGAGATGGATACCGGACTATAAATTGAGATGCATGGCAAAGGAGCTGTATGCCGATATGCATTTGGCAAAGACGAAGGCTATAAAAGAAAATGACATATATAAAATTATTTTTAACACCGGAGGCAATGACTCTTACAGCTTTAAAAAGGCAGATGGGGTAATAGAAAAAACAGTAATTTTCAGCACGCCGGATTCAAATCCCGATATTTCATACGGTTGCGGTGATGCCACAAAAAGTGCGGCAAAAACAGGAGACACCCTGCCGGTGGACGGAGTTAGTTATGCAGATAATGTGGTTACCTTCAATTCCAGAGGAACAGGCACATCAGGATATGTGTATCTCAACAACAGTAATGGATCATCCTATGCAATAGGGAGTCTTGCATCAGGGGTGATCTATATTAAAAAATGGGATAAAAAAAACAAATTATGGAAATAGACATCTTGTGCAAATCAGGTATGGAATAAAGTGATTTTTATGAAGAGAGGTGATCTCCTTTTCTTAAAAATATAGCGCTGGTAATTACCGATTATGCCCGCGGGGCTTTGGTTTTTAAGGATTAGGTAATTACTCTCTTATAGTGTTAAAGATAGTAATCCTTAAAAATCAAGACCCATGCACGATGAGGTTCGGATATATTTTTAATAAAATGGAGAGCACCGGAACTAAAGGGTTATATATTGTAATGCTATTCCTTAACCGGAAATTGGTGATCTTGTGCAAAATACTTAAAATTTATTCTACTTCCCAGAGCATCTGTGAAACACCACCGGGAGGCGCAGGGATGTTCGTGCTCTGTTGTTCAGCTATGCCGCTTAGTTTGTCGCCTGTACTTGTCAGTCCTGAAACATGGCCTCCTTTTGTCAATATTTCTATGCCCGAAGGGATTGCGTTTCCCGTCATCCTGTAATAGGTATCTTCAAGCGTTTTTATTACATTATCATCTTTATCATTGGTAGGGTTGTTAAATACTGAAATCCCAAAAGAATAATCCAGGGCATAAATGTAGATATTTCCGGCCGGATTGGACGGATCACTAAATACCGGCTGGTAGGATGTAAAATAGATTATACCTGCAAATAGTCTTGGCTGAGACAGGATGTGCTCCCCGGTATGGTCAGTATATATTCCATCTTTACAGTCACCCTGCTTATCCATGACCCTGTAGAACCCTTTTACCTTATTATCATAAAAGAGGTTTTTAAGCTCATTTCGGACCGATTCATCGCCATCGTTATTTGCATCGGCATCAAGCTCATTACAGGTCAGGTTTAACAGATCTGTTTCATAGATAAGTGAATCTGTATCTGCAAAGGCATAGAACCGGTTTGAAATCATGGCAAAACGGGGATGGGCCCTGTCGCCGGTCCCAAAATAAAGAACAGGCCTGTTTGTCCATTCATTACCAGTGAATGAGATATCAGGCGAATAAAAGGTTTTTCTGCCCTGATCGCTGTTATCAAAAGAAGGGGTATCAGGTTCAGAATCTGTAAATGGGGCAGCCAGCCCTGACCCAATGCCGGGAGCAAGGGATGAACCGGGGTTGGAGGCGAATATGCGTTTGACCTTCCACCTTGTTGAGAGTTCATTTTCATATGAGTTAATTTTATCTTCATCGTAATCATATACTATCTTCCAGATCTGGCCGTAAATATCAGCCGCATACATCAGCAGATGTTTTTCAGAAAAAGGGATAATAGAGATATCAGCCGGAAAACAGTATTTCATATCGTTATATACCTGGGATACGCCTGTCTTTTTCTCGATTCCTTCTCCATAAACAGCGTTAAACAAGACTGACCCGTCATCCATGTCAACAACAAAGATCCCCCTGCCCGTTAAATCTGTTCCCGGATTGTATCTGTCATACCCTGCAGTACCGCCGTCAGCAACAGTATGGGATTCCGCTGCATCCCATTTACCGTTATTATTTGAATCACTGAAGGCCTCAGGAAAACCGTCTTCAAGGGGATCATAGCCTCCGGCAAATATCATGATATTTTTTGTCCCGGATCCTGCAATCCTTATATTGGTAAAAAAGGGTTTGTTCCATGTATAACCAAGTTCATTGATTTGCCTTGTAACAGGTGTGGCAATCCCTTCAGAACCGCCTGAAATATGCCATTTTACCGACCAGGAAGAAGGATCGGAAGAGGATACATCAAGAGCCCAGTAACTTTTTCCCCCCCGGCCTTCACCAAATACAAGGGTCTTTTCAAGATATCCGCTCTCTTCTTCTATGTTAAGATGGAACAGGCCGGGAGATCCGTCCACCATATATATATGAGATGAAGAACCTGCAAGCCCATCGAGTTTTGGAAGAAGATCCCTTGGCACAAAGGCAAATATTTCATCCCCTGGAGAATAGGCCTTACCATTAAAAAAAACCGGTGAATCTGTGAACACATGAAGCATTCCATCGTTCGCACCAACCGCAATATACCTGTATCTCAGTTTTCCGGTAGCCTGATCATTATAGTCTATGATCTCCGGTCGGGAATGGATAATATCGCCCAGTATCCAGCCCCTTTTCGCTACAGGAAAACCCGGGACCCCTGAACGTTCTTCGCTTTCATATGTATACCCATACATATAGTTGAGAATTTTCTGTCTTTTTGTATCTGTATCTGCATTGAGCTCTGCATTGCTGACACTTTTTAAAGGTATGACAGAACCATCAGAAGCTGCAGTATAAATATTCCTGAAAGAGTAATAATCATCAGGATCAGGATAGGCGTCCGGTTCGGGTACAGATTTGAGCAGGCGTTCTCCAGCCCCTCCCTTTTCAATATTATCTCCATCCGGGCCGATAGACCAGTAGGAAATACTGCCTTCTATATATGCACCATCGCAGTCAACAGCAATATCATCATTTTTATCAACTATTGTCCATTCAGGATCAACCCTGCCGGGACACTCCTTTCTTTCAAGATGTGACAGCCCATATTTTTTTAAATTGCCGCGCCACTGACCCTTATCCATTGGTTTGAAAAAGACCATATATACTGCATCGCCGCTCTGGGTATTGTTGTTTTCATTGTGAGAAATAACAGGAGAAATATATGATACACCTTTTTCCAACATCTTATTGAATGCCTCGCTCGTGGGTGTATCAGGAATATATATCTGGATATCTCCCGGATATGCGCTGGCATTTTCCGGGGACTGAGCGGAAGAAAAACCGTAATGACTCAATGTATATAAAATGGATACAGATATACACAAAATCACTGATCTGACCTTTTTAATCATCTTCTTTTCCTCTGTATGTTGATAGAACATGATTTTCATTTCATCCTGGTTCCAATCGAATAGTATCTTGCGTTTATTTTAACCTTGTTACTGCTGCTTTTCGCGCTTTGTGTCTGTATTTCATAGTCATACCTGCTGAAATATAGAATGGAATACCCTTTGGGGGGAGGGTAACGCCCTTTATATGTTACCATGTAATCACAGGAGTTCCCCGGTGTAATTTCTTCCGTTGAATCAGCTAGAATTAACCCCGGGGGATCTATATCAAGCACATGATAATCACCGCGACCCACTTTAATAGCCTCTATATTCTGCATGCCCTCGGCTGCATAGAAATCCTGTTTGTGGGGGATGAGATTCCGTGCTGCAATGATATCGGTATCTGATGTCCTGCTTACTGATATGCCTATAAGTGTAAGGATTACCAGGATCAAAAGGGCAACCACCGTGATATTGCCATTTTCTTTATATGCTGCCATTATTATACCCTCTTCCAGATTCTCATTTCCTTTTAACAGATGTTAGGGATACCTGATGATTATCATTATCCCATGCTACAATCACCGTAACAGTTTTGTTATCATCAATAGGTCTGTTATCTGCAATATTCCAGACCCTGTGAAAATGTCCCGCGTTCCGTTTTCCTGTTTCATCGATATTCAACTCCTGCTTGTCAATCCATTCTTCATCAATCCTGGACAGATCATCATTATTAGAATCGGAAACATCTTCAAGCTCAGGGTTAAAATAATCGTACCACATAAGTTCTTCCATTTTATCCTCTGCAAGGGTAAGGGCACATGAAACATTGTCACTCAGGTTATTACTGCGTATGGCTTTCATCTGCATGGACGCAACACCTAAAAGGCCGATGGAAAGTATGGCAACTGCAATCATTACTTCAATGACAGTAAAACCCCTTTTATTGATATCAACATATCTGTTGAGGTTGAGATGCATATTTCCCCCTTTGAGCAGTTGGCTCATTTTGTATAAAATATTAACCGTCTATATTTCTTGTCTTTATCGTTGCAGAGTGTAACCTTCTCAGATAACTGTCTGCAGGTTTATATGTACCTGCAGTGCCCATATCATAAGTGCCGGAATCAATATGTCCTTTGATCATGTTTTCCGATCTGGCAATAAGGTATGCCTTTACCGCACGAATACGGGGAATATTTTTTTTATCATCAAGGTTATCTACCGTTGAACCATCATCAAGAACAAATTCGAATTGCAGATTATCCATATCTCCGGCTATCACGGTAAAACTGTTGTCCGTGCCTATATTCCTTCTGTTTAAGGTCGGATGAAGGGGGTCAGAATCGTCTATCAGATACATGATAACATCAAGTTTATATATGCTGTCACCTTCACCGTATGTTTCAATTAAGCCTGATCCGAATATAAAACTATTATTCGAATCCACTTCAAAAACCTCAGCGCGTCTGAAATCTTCTTTTACCAGAATCCCATATTTTGTATGACGTGCACCGGCATAATATTTCAAGTCAGCATCACCGTCTCCATCAAGGTCCCTTGCATTTTTTATCCTGCCATTTTTCTCCCAGTCCGTAAGAAGGAGACTCGCTGTTGAGAAATCACCGGGATATCCCTTCTCTCCTGAAACAAGTTTTCTATATTTGTCACCGGCTTTAACTATTACCAGTATGTCTGTTCCATCTTTAACTTCCGGGATACCCTTTGCATTATTTACCAGATACATCAGGGGCCTGATCGCAACATCATCTGTGGTTTTATTATTATCCCAGTCCGAAGAGTATTCCGTATCGACAAAACTGGTATAATAACCAGCCATCTGAATATCACGTGTGATCACATAAAGGGCTGCCCTTAGATTCTGTTGTGTCATAGAGACCTGGCTCTGGATAAGATATGAGTCCTGCTGAGATTTGAATGTGCTGAATATCACAGCAAGTACAATAATCCCGAGTGCTATTGCGATTAACAATTCGATAAGCGAAAAACCGAATTGTCTTTTTACTATATCAGACTTCATAGAATTCGCCCTGAATCTGATTTTATAAAATAAAAATTCCGTATAAAATGATTTGTTTAAAGATTTGGAAAGTCAAAAACCATTTATTTATACTATAACAGAATACAAAAGCCAATAAAAAACCGTTGCAAAATAACCGGTTAAAATAGTAGACTTATAAAAACGAACATACGGCTTGCTTTAATTTAATTAACTTTATTCAAATTTACTCATCATAAAATATGCATAATAAAATAAACGACAAATATAGTGATGACAATATATGCCAGATCCTGCTTTCCACAGGTTTATTGTCTAAAGAACAGAACAAACAGATTCTTGTTAAAAAAAATCAGATAAGATCCAAGCTTGAGCAGATCAGGGCAAGGAGATATGCATCATCCGGATCAAAGGCGAAATCAACCACCCCTTTAACAATTATTGATGTTATAACCTCGCTTGAGCTGGAAAGGGCCGATGACAGGACAAAAACTCTTGACGAAGAGACTATCTTTCAATTGCTGGCAAAGGTCTGGAAGATCCCCTATAAAAAGATTGATCCTTTAAAACTTGATCTCAATCTCATAACAAAAACTCTGCCCCATACATTTGCCATGAAACATCTGGTTCTTCCTATTGAGGTAAAGGAAGACCAGATAACCATAGCTACCCCATATCCATTCAATATAGAGGCTATGAATGACATTGCACAGGTTACCCATTTGAAAGTAAAACCTGTGATAAGCACAAAAACGGATATTGTAAAACTTATCGGCGAGTTTTACGGGTTCAAAAGATCAATTTCTGCAGCGGAAAACCAGTTTGCAGGCCCTACCATTGATCTTGGAAACCTTGAACAGTTTGTCCGGCTGAGATCTTCAGAAGAGCTAATGTCAGATGACCAGCATATAGTCAATGCAGTGGATCACCTTTTCAGCTATGCATTTGACCAGAGAGCAAGTGATATTCATATTGAACCAAAACGGAATAAAAGCATAGTAAGGATGAGGATTGACGGTGCTCTTCACACGGTTTATGAACTACCTAAAAATGTGCACCCTGCAATAACAAGCCGGATAAAAACCATTGCCAGGCTTGATATGGCTGAAAAGAGAAGGCCACAGGACGGCCGTATCAAGCTTGAAAGAGAAGGTATTGAATCTGAAATAAGGGTCTCTTCAATACCGGTGGCCTTTGGCGAAAAAATGGTAATGAGGGTGCTTGACCCTGATATTTTGCTTCAGGACCTTGAAAAACTTGGCTTTACCGCAATGGATCTCATTCGTTATCAGCAGTTTATCAATCTTCCGCACGGTATAATTCTTGTCTGCGGCCCGACAGGAAGCGGAAAATCTACCACTCTATATTCCACTTTGAGATATCTTTCGTCGCCTGATATCAATATTACCACTGTTGAAGACCCTATTGAAATGGTCTATGAAGACTTTAATCAGATCGCCGTTCAGCCGTCAGTCGGCGTTACATTCGCATCGATATTGAGAAATATTTTACGGCAGGACCCCGATATTATCATGATCGGAGAAATGAGAGACCTGGAAACCGCGGAAAATGCCATCCAGGCTGCTCTTACCGGGCATCTTGTTCTTTCCACACTCCATACGAACGACGCCCCATCATCCATAACGCGTTTGCTTGATTTAGGTATCCCTTCATTTTTAATAAAAGCAACCCTGGCTGGTATAATTGCCCAGAGACTGGTAAAAAAAATATGTCCCAATTGCAAAGAAACATTTGAAATGAAGGCAGAAGAACTTATTTCACTCGGCATCGAAATAGAACACTGCGGGACCCTCAAACTCAGCAGGGGTAAAGGATGTAACCGATGCCGGAATACCGGTTATCATGGCCGGTGCAGTATTCATGAGGTATTGCCCATAACTGAATCGGTACAGGCACTGATCACTCCAGAAACCGATATTGCCATGATTCGAAAGATCGCGAGAAAAGAAGGAATGGTAACCCTGAGGGAAAATGCTGTAAAAAAATTACTTGACGGAACGACAACATATGAAGAGGTCCTGAGGGTAACCTGGGAGCAGATATAACCGGCTACATTATGCTATCTCAACTCATTATCTCAGACTTTGCGATTATCAGTCATCTTGAAATAGAATTCCGAAGCGGTTTGAATGTTATTTCAGGTGAAACCGGTGCCGGGAAATCCATAATTATCAATGCCGTTAATCTCATACTTGGCGCAAGGGCATCTTCAGATCTCATTAGAAGCGGGGCTTCAGAAGCAAGGGTCGAGGCGCTTTTCTGCCAGCCTGACAATGAGCATCTTTCAGAGTTCATGTCTGAAAATGGTATACCTTTTAACGGAGAAATTCTTATCAAACGAATAGTATCCAAAGAGGGCCGCAATAAAATAACAGTAAACAACTCTATGATAAATCTTCAGACCCTGTCGGCTATAGGAATGATGATTATAAGCATATCGGGTCAGCATGAACATCAGGTCCTTCTTAAGCCTGACAATCACCTGTTTCTTCTTGATGATCTTGGAAACCTGAATGATATAAGAAACAGTCTCACTGAATTATTTAACAGCTACGAATATCACAGAAAAAAAATATTACAGCTTGAAGCAGAAATAACAGCCAGACGCGAAAAACTGGAGCTGTCTTTATTTCAGATAAAGGAAATCGATAATGCCCAGATAAGGGATAATGAAGATAAAGAACTGGAGGAAGAAAAAAAACGCCTTAAAAATGCAGAACAGATAAAAGAAATAATGACCGGCTCCTATTTCAGGATTTACGAAAAAGAGGATTCAATCATATCTGAAATATCACAGTGCCTTAAGGATATAAAAATCGGTTCTTCATATGACACCAGGCTTTCAAGCCTTGTTGATACAATGGAATCCATAAAAGCCGAACTCGAAGATGTATCACTCCGCCTTGCAGATATGAAGGAGGATATCATTATGGACCCGGAAAAACTTGAGCAGGTTGAAGAAAGGATTCAGTTGATAAACAGTCTTAAAAGAAAGTACGGCCGGGAGCTTAAAGATATTCAAAATTTCAGAGAAATACTTTCTCAAAAGGTCAATGATATCGATCAGCTCGAAAAAGAACTTAAAGATTTAAGAATAAAACTTGATATACTTACCAGACAATTATTGAAAGAGGCTGGTATCTTATCAGAGGAGAGGAAAAAAGTCGCCTCAGAAATGAAAGAAGCTGTTGAATTGGAATTAAACCAGCTGGAGATGTCCGGTACCAGGTTTGAAGTAAAATTTTATAATAACGGATTTGCCGGGGATGAAAAAGAATCTGTGTTATTGAATAAAATTGCTCCGGAAGGATATGACAAAATCGAGTTTATGATCTCGCCAAACACAGGTGAAGACTTAAAACCGCTTGCGAAAATAGCATCTGGTGGTGAATTATCAAGAATCATGCTGGCGTTAAAAACAATTCTGGCAAGAAAAACCTCGGTAGAGACAATAATCTTTGATGAGGTTGATGCAGGTATTGCCGGTGCAACCGCTGAAAAAGTTGGAGATAAAATACAGGAACTTTCACAATATCATCAGATAATCTGTATAACGCACCTTCCTCAGATTGCCTGTAAAGGCATGAATCATTATCTCGTTAAAAAATGTATTAAAGAAGGACGTGCACAAACCGTGATTTCAGAGTTAAACCATGATGAGAGAATAAATGAGATCGCCCGCTTAATGGGGGGACGTGTTGTTACTGACAGGGCAAAAGCCCACGCAAAAGAGATGCTTTCCATGGGCTGAAATTTACCCGGATTTTGCAGCAGCCTTCTACCAGTGTTTAAAATTTATTCAGTCAACCTGCTTTACCCTGACATATGCCGTATTTTTGTAATCCATGTTTTTATCAACAGCCAAAACAGCTCTGTCTACGGATACGGATTTGACTCCTGTTTCACCTATTTTATCTCCAGAACCGAAATATTCTTCACCTGAAAAAGATCCAAGGGGTTCACCTTTTTTATACAGCTCGAATATAGTGTTATCATCTATCCCGACATCTTTTCCTGCTTTTATTACCAGATTATCACTATCAATACTTACCGGACTTTGCCAGGCGGTCTTTCTGAGTTTCTCTATTACTGAAGAACAAAGTTCTTTTGTCAGGGAAGATATCTCATCGATAAACATGTTATAATCAGGTACCCATTTTTCGTTGTCTCCCGGGTCAACAGTGCCGGCTTTAAAAGTGGTATTTACATTTTTAAAAACAACAAGGGTGCCATTTACTGTGTCAACCGCATTAATACTCATTGACAGCATAATAATATGGGAGTCTTTTCTGAAAGGCCATATACCGGTTCTCTTTTTGTCTATTTCCATCGGATGAATAACACAGGTCATCAGGATATTCATACCCATTTCCGCGGCTGTTTTTACGTATGACGGGTTTATTACAGCACCATATTCTTTTTGTATGAATCCAGGATCAGTATCATTCCATTTTTCAAAGGTATTAACAACAATGTATTTGTCATCTGCAAGATATGCAACGCAATCTTTTCTGATCTGTTCAGTAACTGCAGAACTGATGTCTGATCTGTTTATAACAGGGGCAATAAGCACTTTCTTCTTTAAAACCGGCTTTTCATCAGGAAGCATCAAATCTGTTATTGAATTGGCAGCTTCCGAACTTACTTCATATACATCCCTGACCCCGCTGCATGATAACGTAAAAACAGCTGCAATAAGCATGGTCAGAATCAGTGATCCCCTGAAATAACCTGTTTTCATTTTTTTTAAAAAATCCTCCGTATGATTTTAGTAAATAGTGCTTAACAGTTTCAAAGTTAAAAAACAACATTAAATGAACTAAACTCACTCTTAAATTCCTGTGCGGTCTGAGTAAGTCTGGTTACGACCGCATACGGCGGCCCATCATGGCACCAGTCAATAAATTTGTGCATATTTTCATCAGGACCCTCTGCAACAATCTCGACAGAACCATCTTTTTTATTTTTAACCCAACCTTTTATATCAAGCTCAGTTGCCCGTAATCTGGTTGATTCTCTGAACCAGACCCCCTGAACCCTTCCCTCAATAATCAGATGGACTCTGATATTTTTCATAACATTCCCTCTTATATAGCATCAGGAGAATTTAAAAAAAAATCTATTTACATTATACAAATCTATTGAAAAAAATCTCTTCCTCAATAATCTCTATGCCAAATTCCTTTGCTTTATCGAGTTTTGTACCGGGGTTTTCTCCAAGCACAAGTATATCAGTACCTTTACCAACCGAAGATGACAGTCTTCCGCCATGTGCCTGAATAAAGTCTTTGAATTCATCACGAGTCATCCTTTTTAAAGAACCGGTCACCACAACTGTTTTTCCTGTTACATGTGATTCCTTTACAACTTCTGTTTTATCAAATTTGATCCCTTCATTAATAAGATCTTTTATATGTGCCCTGTTGGTTTCATCTGAGAAATAGGAAATAATGCTTTCGGCTGTCTGGGGACCGACTTCGTTTACTGAAAGCAGCTCATTTTCTTCTGCATCCTGTATTGCTTCAATATTTTGAAAATGAGCTGCAATAACCGAGGCAGTATGTTCTCCAACGTGTCTTATGCCAAGGGCATATAAAAATCTTGCCAGTGTAGTTTTTTTACTCGCAGAGATAGCAGCAAGAATATTGTTTGCAGTTTTTTCCTCTATTCGTTCAAGCTGAAGCAGTTTTGTCTTATCAAGCCTGTAGATATCCGCACCCTGTTTTACAAAACCCTTTTCTATAAGCTGTGTAATAATCTTTTCTCCCAGCCCGTCTATATCCATTGCCCCCTTTGAAACAAAATGTTTAAGGCCGGCATTTAACTGCGCCGGGCATTTTTTATTTGGACATCTGACTACTACTTCGTTTGTCTTTTTAAGAACTGAACTGCCGCAAACAGGACATTTATCGGGTATCTTAAACACTTTTTCTATACCGGTTCTCTTTGATTTAATACTTTCAACCACCTCAGGGATAACATCCCCTGCCCTCTGGATAAGAACCGTGTCGTGTATCCTGATATCTTTTTTATCTATCTCTTCCTGGTTGTTCAGTGTTGCACGGGAGACGGTAACACCTCCCACTTCAACCGGCTCAAGCATGGCTACTGGTGTTAAGGCCCCTGTTCTTCCAACCTGAACTTCTATGTTTCTTATTCTGCTGACCACCTGGACAGGTTTAAACTTTCGTGCAACAGCCCATCTTGGGGATCTGGTTTTAATACCAAATTTTTCCTGCAGCTCCAGCTTATTGACCTTGATTACCGCCCCATCTATCTCAAATGGGAAATCATCCCTGTTATTTTCAAGATAATGACAATGCTCAATGGCCTCCATGATGCCAGAACAGACCTTCATGTCAGGCCGGTTAACGCGCAGCCCCAGCCTCTGCAGGAATAACATGGTCTCATAATATGTGCTCTCTTTAATGCCGGATATAAATCCTGTACCATAGCAGAACATATTTAAAGGGCGTTTTGCCGTAATCCTGTGATCAAGCTGCCTTAATGATCCGGCAGCTGCATTCCTGGGGTTGGCAAACAGGGGAAGCCCCTCGGATAGTCTTGCCTTATTAAAATTCTCAAAATTCTTCTTCTCCATATATACCTCACCCCTCACTTCCAGTATCTGAGGGATATCATCTTTTTCTTTAATTTTTGCGAGTTCTAAGGGGACAGTAACTATGGTTTTGATATTAGCTGTAACATTTTCGCCTGTGTAACCATCTCCCCTGGTTGAGGCAACAGCGAGTCGGCCATCTTCATAGACAAGTTCAATGGCAAGTCCATCCATTTTCGGTTCAACAACATATTCAATAGATGAATTGTTATCATTAAGTTTTTTTAATCTGGTATCAAATTCCTGTAGTTCTTCATCACTAAAGGCGTTTTCAAGACTTAGCATGGGCTGAGTGTGTTTAACCGGGTCAAATGTTTTTAAGGGGGCTGCACCAACTTTTTGAGTCGGCGAATCCGGGTGTACCAATTCAGGGTATTCCTTTTCCAGGAACTGCAATCTCCTGAATAGTGAGTCATATTCGGAATCGGATATTTCAGGATCATCAAGGACATAATAAAGATTATTATGATATTTGATTTTTTCTCTTAGCTGTTCAATTTCCGGGATAATATCTTCTTTCATAAAACCTCTGTATATAACAGTTTATAAGGGAATAATCTTTTAGAAGGCATTACAAAATGTTAATTAACAGCAGGCTATTAACAAAAAAAAAGGCAAAAGTCACTCAAACAAAATGTTATTAATGGCCCTCTATACTCAATCACGGAAAATAAAAAAATAAAAGATACATATATTTTTTAAAGTATGTTATATTATAAAGAATTAAATGAAATTGTTTTTTTTGACTGTCTTTTTATTATAATTGCTGATTTTTTTATTGACAAAATACCTTCTTGCGTTCTATGTTTTTTAGTTCACAACTTTAGCCGTTTAGTACAATAATAATGTTTGATAATTTATCTGATAAACTGAATCTGATTTTAAAAAAAGTAAGAGGGCAAGGAAAGCTAAGCGAAAAGAATATCCAGGAGGCTCTTAAAGAGGTAAGGCTTGCACTTCTGGAAGCTGATGTAAACTATAAAGTAGTAAAAGACCTGATTAATACTATCGGGGACCGGGCTGTTGGCAAGGATGTGCTTGAAAGCTTAACCCCGGGGCAGCAGGTTATTAAGATAGTAAATCAGGAACTTGCCGAATTGATGGGCGGTTCCAGACAGGAACTTCAACTCACCGGCAAAACTCCTTTTACGATTATGCTGGCAGGCCTGCAGGGTTCAGGTAAAACCACAACCTGCGGGAAACTGGCCCTTCACTTGAGAAAACAGGGAAGAAACCCTTTTTTAGTACCGGCAGATGTTTACAGGCCGGCTGCAATTGATCAGTTGAAAAAGCTGGGAGCGCAGCTAAATATCCCGGTATATTCCTCTGAAAAAAAGCTAGGGCCTGTTGATATATGTATAGATGCCTTGTCACAGGCAGGCAGATACGGCTCTGATGTATTACTGATAGATACAGCAGGCAGACTTCATATAGATGAAGTTCTTATGGAGGAGCTTGTAACGATAAAGAGTAAAATGCGTCCCGCCGAGATACTTTTTGTGGCGGATGCCATGACCGGGCAGGACGCTGTTAATGTAGCAAATGAGTTCAACCGCAGGCTTGATATAACAGGGATTATCCTTACTAAAATGGAAGGTGACGCCAGAGGCGGAGCGGCTCTTTCCATAAAGGCGGTTACAGGAAAGCCTGTCAAATTTATAGGTGTTGGCGAAAAACTCGATGCTTTGGAGGCATTTTATCCCGACAGAATGGCCTCAAGAATTCTGGGGATGGGTGATGTGCTTTCTCTCATCGAAAAGGCGCAGGAGGAATTTGATCAGAAAGAAGCACTCCTGCTTGAGAAAAAACTTAAAAAGAGAAAATTTGACCTGGAGGATTTTAAAAAACAGCTTTCACAGGTCAAAAAACTTGGGCCGCTTGAGCAGATAATTGGAATGATACCTGGTATGGGGCAGATCAAACAGCTCAAAAATATGAAACCTGATGAAAGAGAGTTGGTAAAAATAGAGGCAATAATAGACTCTATGACCAGAAAAGAGCGCTCAAATTACAAAATTATAAATGGAAGCAGAAGAAAAAGAATTGCACTTGGCAGCGGTACAAAGGTCCAGGATGTTAATCGTCTTCTTAATAATTTTGCACAAATGAAAAAGATGATGGAAAAAATAACAAATAAAGGATTAGCAGGTCTACAGGGATTATTCGGTTGATTGTCATTATTAAATTATTATTTTAGGGGGTGATAGCTAAAAAAATGGCTGTTAGAATTAGATTAACAAGAAAAGGTTCCAAAAAAAACCCGTATTACAGGGTTGTGGCAGCTTATTCTGAGTCGCCAAGAGACGGCAGATTTCTGGATATTCTCGGGTCATATAACCCGACGAAAGAACCTGCTGAAATAAATCTTGACCACGAAAAAGTGAATAAATGGCTTAAGAGTGGTGCGTCGGCTTCAGATTCTGTCAAGGCTATTTTAAAAAAAGAGGGATTTAAGGTTACTGCAACTACAAACTGACGTGATGTTCTGTTGAATCCAAGGAGGTAACTTTATGGAGATGAAGAACTTGATCGAGTATATTTCTAAAGCGTTGGTAGACAAACCTGAAGAAGTAATCGTAACCGAGATAGAGGGTGAACAAACCTCTGTAATTGAACTTAAAGTTGCCAAAGAAGACCTGGGAAAGGTAATTGGCAAACAGGGAAGAACGGCACGTGCAATGAGAACAATACTCAGTGCCTCTTCTACAAAACTCAGAAAGAGATCTGTGCTGGAAATAATTGAATAGTTTGAGTGAGTTTTCCTCTAAAAAACTGCTCCTTATTGGAAAAGTATTAAAACCGCATGGGTTCAAAGGGCTGATAAGAGCACTGTCTTATGCTCATACCATGGAGTCTTTCCAGCATTCAGGAACGGTTTTCTTAAAACTGGGCCATCAGGAACCGGTTGAATATGGCATCCTTGATGTTAAACCCCATAAAAACATCTTTCTGCTTCATATCGATGGAGTTAACACCTTTGAAGAAGCAGATAGATTAAGGGGTGCAGATATTCTTGTTCATAAGGATAACCTGGTTCGGAACAGTGATGATGAGTATTTCTGGTTCGAGCTTATAGATCTCAGAGTTTTTTTGGATACAGGAAAATACCTTGGCATTATTAAGGAAATTATCCCCACCGGCAGCAATGATGTTTACGTTGTTAAACAGGATGATTCTGAATTTCTAATCCCTGCAATTCATGATGTGGTTAAAAAAATAGACCTTGATAAAGGGGAAATGATAATTTCGTTTATGGACGGGCTGCTTGATCTAAATGAAGTTTAATATTCTAACTCTGTTTCCCGGACTTATATCCCCTTTTTTACATGAAGGTGTCCTTGGACGCTCAATTAAAAAGGGTATTTTGAATGTTGATGTTACAGACATCCGTTCTTTTGCAGCTGGAAAGCATAAAGTCACTGATGACAGGCCTTTTGGCGGCGGAAGCGGAATGGTTATGAAACCGGAACCAATTTACAGTGCCCTGATGTCAATCGATATGGAGGAAAAATCGACTGTTATCCTGCTCTCGCCTCAGGGAATAAAATTTAAACAGTCTGTTGCATGGAAACTTGCAGATTATAATCAGATCGTTCTCATATGCGGCAGATACGAAGGAGTAGATGAGCGTATAATATCCAAAAATGTTGATATGGAACTCTCTGTTGGGGATTATATTTTGAGCGGTGGTGAACTCGGGGCTTTAATTGTGCTTGATGCAGTATCCAGACTTGTTCCCGGTGTTCTGGGATGTGATAACTCAAATAAGGAAGACTCCTTCGAAGGCGGTTTGTTGGAACATCCTCAGTATACAAGGCCTAGGAGATTTAACGATGAAGATGTCCCCGAAGTTCTTCTGTCAGGAGATCACGAAAAAATCAGACGATGGAGAAGAGAACAGGCCCTGATTCGCACTTACTTAAAGAGGCCCGATCTTCTGGAAAAAGCTGCAATTACTGAAGAAGAAAGAGAAAAACTACAAACCTTAGGGAGCAGGATATATTCGAAACCCTGAACCGGTGCACAGGGGTTTTGCTAATGTCAATCTTGTTATATAAAAATGAGGCTTTATACAGGTTTAGTACATTACCCGGTATATAATAAAAACAGAGAAAAAATCGCCTCGGCAGTAACAAACCTTGATCTCCATGATATTTCCAGAATTTCACGGACCTATGGAGTAAAAAGGTTTTTTGTTGTTACGCCTCTGTCAGACCAGCAGAAATTTGTATATAGTCTGATAAATCATTGGAAATCAGGATTTGGGGCCAGTTATAATATTGACAGAAAAGAGGCAATTGAGGTAATAGAGATAACCGCTTCAATAGAGGCTGCAGTAGATAAAATATTAGATATTGAAGGAGAAAAACCTGTTACCATAGCGACATGTGCATCAAAGGTAATAAACTCTATCACCTTCAATAAGGCAAAAGAAATTATCAACAGCAATAAAGCGGTTTTAATATTGTTCGGTACAGCATGGGGTCTGCATAAAGATGTGATTGAGTATGCAGACTATGTTCTTACGGAGATTGAAGGAGAAAGTAACTACAACCATTTATCGGTTAGAGCAGCTGCGGGAATAATAATTGACCGGCTGACCGGGCATTACATTTAAGATTTAACTGCTTTATACTGTTTGGAATAAATATTTTATAGATTTATCAGTGATGAATATATCACTAAAATTCAGGAGGATATAATGTCTGACATAATTCACAACATTGAAAGAGAACAAATGAGGGTCGATATCCCCGACTTTAAATCCGGAGACACCATCAAGGTCCATGCCAGGATAAAGGAGGGTGAAAAAGAAAGAATACAGGTATTTCAGGGTTTTGTTATTCGGAAGAGAAAAGGAACAACAGGGGCAACATTTACAGTAAGAAAAATATCCTATGGCGTCGGAGTCGAAAGAATATTTCCGCTTCACTCCCCCACAATCGACAAAATAGAGGTCATTTCCAAAGGCAGGGTCAGGAGAGGTAAACTTTATTATATGAGAAAATTAAAGGGAAAAGCGGCTCGAATAAAAGAAAAAAGGTAGATATTTCTGCAAACCAGATTGCTTAAAGCCAGTAAAAACCTGCCTTTGTTCCAGGATTTTAATCCCGGTGAGGCTGCTGATCCTTTATTCTTTGAATCAGCAGCCTTTGAACAGGGGTACAGAATTGTTGCAGGAGTTGATGAAGCGGGGAGAGGTCCTCTTGCAGGACCGGTTGTAGCTGCAGCAGTGATTTTACCAGCTGGAATTATCCTCCCCGGTATAAGAGATTCAAAAAAAATGACTGAGAAGGCCAGGATAAAGGCCTTTTCAGAGATTGTAAAAAATGCTGCTGCAATAGGTATAGGTGTTGTCTCTCATACCTATATTGATCAATTTAATATCCTGAAGGCCTCCCTTGAATCAATGAAAAACGCCGTTAAACACCTGAATGTCCACCCTGATTATTTGCTTGTTGACGGTATATTTAAAATTTCCGATCCTCTCCCTCAAAAATGTATAATAAAAGGCGATCAGCTCAGTCACAGCATTTCGGCGGCTTCTATAATTGCAAAGGTTTACCGTGACAGAATAATGTGCTCCTATCACAGGTTATATCCTGAGTATGGATTTTATAAAAATAAAGGATACGGGACAACAGAGCATCTTGAAGCTTTAAAAAGATATGGCCCCTGCCCTGTTCATAGAATGACCTTCAGAGGTGTTTACTAATGACAAAAGAACGCCTTGACCTTGGAAAAAGAGGTGAAGAAATAGCCTTTAAGAAGATAAAGAAGCTTGGCTACAAGTGTATTGAAAGAAATTACAGATGCCCCCTCGGTGAAATAGACCTTATTGCCAGACATAAAGACTGCCTTGTTTTTATTGAAATCAAAACCAGAAAAGGCAGGGACACCGGTTATGCAAAGGAGGCAATAAATCCCAGAAAAAAAAGGCAGATATCAAAGTCCGCCCTTTATTATATGAAAGAGAATAACTGCTGTGATACAAGATCCAGATTTGATGTTGTAGCAATAAGTATCAGGCAGGAAGAACCGGAAATAGAAGTTATTCAGAATGCATTTGAAGTGGTGTATTAAAATACGGATTTTATTATTAACCCATTTTATTATATTGTAATTTAAACCATTGACCTCTGTAAATGGACAGCAGCCAATGAATCATACGAAAACTGACACAAAAGATCCCGGCATCCTTTATATAGTATCAACACCTATAGGCAATCTTGAGGATATTACCCTTAGAGCGATAAAAACCCTGAAAAAGGTGAACCTTATTGCTGCCGAGAACACATCTCATACAAAAAAATTGTGCAGACATTATGAGATATTCACAAAACTGACGAGTTACAATCAGCATAATCATAAAACAACTGCCCCGGTATTGATTGACATGCTTAAAAAGGGTGAGAGTATAGCGCTCGTAACGTCTGCCGGAACGCCTGCAATATCAGATCCGGGTTCATTGCTCATCAAAATGGCATGTGAAAACGGGATAAATATTACACCTGTACCGGGGGCATCGGCAGTAATTGCTGCACTCTCTGTCTGCGGGCTTAAAATAGATAAATTCCTGTTTGCAGGTTTTCTCAGCAATAAAGCCGGAAAAAGGAAAAAAGAACTGAAGGAACTGGCAGCAGAAGAGAGGGCTATCATATTTTATGAGGCGCCTCACCGCATCATACCATTTCTGGAACAACTGTATGAAGCATTTGGCAACAGAAATATTGCGGTCATGAGGGAATTGACAAAAACCCATGAAGAGGTTTTACGCGGCAACGTGGCAGATATTTTAGCAAAGCTGAAACCAAGAGAACCAAGAGGTGAATATACAATAATAACCGGGGGCATGGAAAAATGCCGTGAAGAGGAAAACATTCCGAAGCAGCTGGAAGATACCATAAAAACCATGCTGATGAATAATAAGAGCATAAAAGATATTGCAGATTCAGTAGTAAAAAATCATAATCTAAGGTTCAGATCGGCATACAGGGAGGTACTTGAGCTTAAACGCAAAATTGAGAGGTCGTGATATATACTTTTATTTATATTTATCTTTTTATACATATAGACAAAAATTTTTTTTTAGAATATACAATTTATTCCGGCTTGATATAGAGCCTTTATTTTTATTTTACATCAGGTTGAATTAATTCATATAAATCTAATATTCATATAAAACCGATTGATGGAGCATAAAAAGATACTTTTAATCCAGAATGACCTTGGTCTTCATGGACGGGCTGCCGCAAAAATAGTTGAGCTGACCCGGAGATATAAATCCACACTGTTTTTCAACAAAAACGGATACGGTGAAGTGGACGGTTCAAATATTTTATCAATTCTAACCCTCTCAGGTTCCAAAGGTACTGAACTCGAGGCAAAAGCCTCAGGAGAAGACGCCCTGGAACTGCTGGAAGAATTGTGCAGGCTTTTTGATAACAAATTTGGTGAAGGCAGATGACAGAAAAGTCTACAGCTGAAAATATTTTATTGACCGGTATTGCGGTATCTCCCGGAATTATAATCGGGAAAGCAAGGCTTGTAGATCGTTCAAAGCAGAAAATCATCTATCAGTATCTGATCAATGAAAACGAGATAAACAGAGAGGTAGAGAGGTTTAAAAAGGCGCTTGAATTATCAAAAGAACAGATCTTCTCTCTCAAAAACCGCATACCGGACACCATCAAGGAACATTCATTTATCCTGGACACACATCTGATGATAGCAGACGATAATATGATCTCCGATGCTACAATCAATATTATTCTTGAGGAAAGGATAAATGCAGAATGGGCGTTAAAAAAATCAGTTCAGAAGATACGTCAGCTATTTGACCAGGTTGACTTTGAATATATCAGAGATCGTATCAATGATGTTGAGAATGTCGTTGAACGTATACTCCGAAATCTGGCAGGAAAAGAACAGGAAAGCCTTTCAAATATTAATGAAAAGGTAATAATAGTTGCCCATGACCTTACACCTGCCGATACAAGTGAAATCAACACCTCCATGGTAATGGGATTTATTACCGATGTCGGAGGGAAGACCTCTCATACAGCCATAATGGCCCAGTCGCTCAAAATACCTGCAGTACTGGGGCTTGAAAAGGCAACAGGCAGTATTGAAGACGGCAACCTGCTTATTGTCGATGGATACAAAGGGGTAGTAATCATCAATCCTGATGATGACACAATTATTTCATATCAGGAAAAGGTGATTTTTTATCAAAATTATATTTCGGGTATACTCCGCTTAAGTCATCTCCCGTCGGAAACCACAGATGGTTATCGAATGGCTGTAAAGGCCAACATAGAATTTCTTGAAGAGGTTGAATCTGCAAAGGATAGCGGCGCCGAAGGGATAGGTCTTTATAGGACAGAATTCCTCTACATTCGAAACAGGGGTATTCCCATTGAGGATGAACTCTATGAAAACTATAAGCAGGTTGCTCAAATTATAGCGCCTTTTTCTGTTACAATAAGAACCCTTGATATAGGCGGAGATAAAATATTCCCGGATAAAAAACCTTCAACAGAGGCAAACCCTGCTCTTGGGCTCAGGGCGATAAGGTTCTGCCTTAAAGAACCGGAGATATTTAAAAGCCAGTTAAGGGCCATTCTCAGGGCAAGTGTCCATGGAAATATCAGAATTATGTTTCCCATGATATCAGGTGTCCAGGAATTTATGGATGCAAAAAAAATACTGTCACAGGTAATGGCCGAACTGGACAAAGATGATCTTCCATATGATAAAGACATCAAAGTCGGCGCTATGATAGAAATACCATCCGCTGCCATGGTTTGTGATATACTGGCCGAATATGCAGATTTTTTCAGTATCGGCACAAATGACCTGATTCAATACACACTTGCCATTGACAGGAGCAACGAGAATGTAGCCTATATGTATGAACCATATCATCCTGCTGTTATTCGGATGATTATGCTGATAGTTAAAGCAGCCAAAAAAGCAGGGATAGAAGTATCATTATGCGGTGAAATGGCAGGGGATCCCTTCTGTATTCCTATTTTGCTTGGAATGGGCATAAATGAACTAAGCCTT
>CAZSZQ010000044.1:0-21055 GCA_964610475.1 uncultured Desulfatiglans sp. | reverse complement strand
TTGTACGGTTTATAATACCCATTAGAAGAGGAGAAATGACAAATGCAAGCAGTATATTTATATAAGGAGCAATAAGCTTCATATCAATCTACCTCAGCATTACGAGTAAAAGTACCAGGAGTGTAATGGCAATATAGAGCACATAGAGCTGGTTACGCCCCTCCTGGAGCATATGAATCCTCTGTGCCACCCATCCTGTGAACCTGAACAGGGTATTGAACAGCCATTTCCTGAAGATATCATCGGTATGAGTCGATACCCCTCCCCTGTTCGGAAAGATCTCTTTTATCATCTCTACATTGATGCCGGGCCTTATAATCCATCTAAACATGTTTATAACAGGCCAGGCAAAGGATGATGCAGTATACTGCATGCGGCTTGTGGGAAAGAGATAGCCGCAGTCCCATGTAGGCCCCTGATTATTGACCCTGTCTTTAAGCAGAAGGCGCCGTACCCACCAGAAAAAACCTGCAAGGATAATCAGTAAAAAACCGGCAAGGCTGATCTTTATCAGGATCCCGCAGGCTGCATCATATGAATCAAAGGTATTTCCGGCGCCGGCAAGTTGTGATGTCACAGGAAGTAATATTTTTATGACAGCAGGGCTTAAAAGCCCTATTAAGATACAGAGGGCTGATGCAATAACCATCGCTGTAAGCATAGGTTTACTCGCCTCAGATGCCCCGGAACATTTTTCGCTTCGCGGTTCACCTAAGAATACTATACCGAAAACCTTTACAAAACAGGTGGCAGCAAGCCCTCCTATAAGGCTCAAGGCGATTATGGCAATAAGCCCGCCTAAAATAGTATCGCTTGATGCCTTTGATGTTAATGCATTGAAGGAGCCCAGGTATACTAAAAATTCACTTATAAAACCGTTCAAAGGAGGAAATCCGCATATGGCAGCAGAACCGATCCCAAAGGTCAGGGCTGTTTTAGGCATGCTCCTTATCAGCCCTCCCAGAAGATCGATATTTCTTGTGCCTGTTTCATGGGCGATAGCACCTGCCCCGAAAAATAAAAGGCTTTTGAAAACAGCATGGTTAAGCACATGAAGAAGCCCGCCCATGAGGCCAAACACTGCAACAGCAGGAATATTTAATGAGATGCCCAGCAGCCATAACCCCAGGCCCATAGTTATAATACCGATATTCTCAACGCTATGAAAAGCAAGCAGGCGCTTTATGTCATGCTGGGCTATTGCAAACAGTACACCTATCACTCCGGACACTGCGCCTATTATTATAAGGGTATAGGCCCACCACTGTTCCGGCACACCGATAAGGGATATTATTCGTATAATGCCGTATATGCCTGTCTTGATCATTACACCGCTCATCACCGCAGATACATGTGATGGGGCAGCAGGATGCGCATCAGGCAGCCAGACATGCAGGGGTATAAATCCGGCTTTTGCGCCAAACCCGATAAGCGCAAGAATAAACAGGAGGCCCTTATCAGCGGACACGGAAAATGTATCAAAATCAAGGTTTGAGTTTCCCTGTGCAAGCATTATAAACAGGAACATAAGGCATGCCTCGCCGGCATGGGCCGCAATCAGGTATACCCAACCTGCATCGCGCACCTCTTTTTTTTCATGCTCAAACATCACCAGGAAGAACGAGGCAATGGACATTATCTCCCAGGCGATCAGGAACAGGATGCCGTTTTTAGCGATAACAACCAGCAGCATTGATGCAAACAGCAGGTTATAGAAACACCAGGCAGCGCCCATGTGTTTTTTGCCGCTGTAGCTCTTAAGATAACCCGCGCCATAAAGAGCTGCGACAGCACATATAATAGATATGGTAATAACAAAAAAGGCAGACAGGGGGTCAATACCTATGTAGAACGTGCCGAACGGTATCCGCCATGCAATACGGATGGAGGTTTCAGCCCCTGAGTAAAGGACTGAACAACCGGCAGTGATCGCACATGCTGCCCCTGTTATGGATGAAACAGCACCGGCCCATGTTGCCCCTTTATAGGAACGTCCGGTAAACAGGGCGATCAATCCACCTGCGCAGATAATAAATAATGCTGTTAAAATAAGATACTGGGTCATTCCTGATTCTTTTCCTTTGAATGAACCGCCGCCAGCGTTGCATCAAGCCTGCCTGCCTCCTGGAAGATATCCTCCCTTGAGCCTGTGCTTGAAATAACACCCGCGAATGCCGGCGAACGAAGCCCCATGGAGAGTTTTGACAGCAGGTTAAGGTGTGCCTTGATAGTGGGACTCACAATTGTAAAAAGGGTATGAACAGGCTTGCCGTCCATTGCCTGGAAATCTATAGGAGTTTCAAGAAAACACAGGGCCATAATAGGTTTTGTCACATGAAGGGTAATCGGGTTGCGGACATGGGGTATTGCAATCCCGTCGCCTACGGCTGTAGAACCAAGAGATTCTCTTGCAAGCAGTACCTGGAACAGAAATTCCCTGTCAACGCCATCAGGTAATGACAGGATATTTACTACGCTTTTAAGCACTGCGACCTTATCCCGGCCTTCCACCCTGTAATGAACCCCGCCTGACCTCAACGCCTCTTCAAGGGAAGGGATAAAGGCATCCTCCGGTTCTTCCATCATCTTTGGAGAGATTGGTATTCTCTTGGAAGTTGCCCATTCCAGAAGTTCGGCACGGTTAAATCTGTACTGCCCGTTGACCTGATGCATGGGTAGTTTTTCCTGAGCTATCCATCGATATATTGTCTTTTCGGATACCTGAAGCAGTTCCGCTGCATCTTTTACCCTGATTTTCATCTTTTTCTTTCTTTTATTGAGTTTTATAAGATATAAGTTTAACGGATCCCGTATTATACATATAAAATATGGCAAACCTTCTTAATCTAACACCTTAATTGTCGTTCCTGGACAAATGATGTCTTCTAAACCCATATTTTATTTTTGTCAAGCAGTCTGATTTATTTCGGATTATGCGACCGGAATCGCAGCGAAGGTTGAAAAACAGCGGCAAAACATGAAAGTCGCAACGGTTTTGACCAGCAGGCATATTCGCCGATTTATTGAGGATCAAAATCAATAAATCCTGCCACCGTTTTGACAACTTGATTTTTCAAACCGCAGTTAATTGCTGCTACCCAATCCCGGATAACATATGGAACCCAATAAAATATTACCGTTTTCTTACAGCAGACCGTTTAAAACCGGATACATGCAAATTGGGATCATGATTTGGATCGTAATCCTCAGCATCTGTATAAATTATCTCTCCCAGATCATTTTGCCACCTATGCTTCCACTGATTTGTACCCATTTCTATCTCATTTGTATGGGGATTAACATACTCTTCCTGGTCTGTAAGGGTGAGGTACATATCGTTTTGGATTTCCTGGTTTGTTTTCTGTCGATGGGCGGTAATCTCGTTATCAATATTCTGTATCTGCTGCTGTATATTGATCAGCGTTTCCCCTCTGCTCCTCTGACCTGCAATCTCGCCTTTCAACCAGTTGACATCGATCTTCACGGATGTATGAATCGTTTCCAGGATTGGGGCCCATTTTTTTAATTCACCTTTCGGGGCGCGAATGAATAAACAGCTTTTGTTCCCCCAGAGTCCCGCCCCCAGGTTCCCGTAATCTTCAACAACGGCAACAATTATCTCTTCATAGTTCCTGCTGTTTTCAATATATTCCACAGTTACAAGGGCTGCATCGTAATGCATTGTAAGCATGGGCGTTAAGGATGCAGCATCCTGATATGCCTGTGCCAGGCCATGCAGGGGTTTTTCGCCGGTTTTTACCACATTTGAAATACCCGGATGGGCGTAAGGGATCACAACCCGCATTATGAAATTTACTGCATCTGTTTTATCCTTTACCTCCATCCCATTGTAATTGCTGCCCACGGGGAAAAAGTCCCTGGCCGGGGCATTACGCATATCCATAAAAAGATACTCCGGAAGCCAGCGGATTTGCACATCGGCGTCAGTGTTGTTATAAACTGCAAAGTCATATTTTGCTGCTATTGAGTTCCCAGCCCCGCCGCTCGCAGTCGGATCAAGCCGGAAGATACCGCCCCTTGTCTGCCAGCCTTCGGGTACAAGCACCGAAAATGCCTTTTCATTGGGTTCGTTTACTATCTTAAAATAGAAGGTATCTCCTTCGGAAGGCGCCTGTGCATTACACCCTGCGCATAATAAAAATGAAATAAATATGAAGAGTATTTTTTTCATAATTTCCGGATTCCTTTACATCAGAAAAGTCACTTACAATGAAGTTGAGTATATGTAGATAATGATTTTGGGTCAAGAATTTTATCTGAAAAGGAAAAGCGGGATCACATACTGTCATGGCTATGGCTAAGATAGACTGCATAACCGGTTAAGAGTTTTTTTTAAACAGATGCAGAAATATTTACGGATATAAACATGAAATGAAGCATGGATATCAGGCCTGCATAAATGCATGCCCGCGTTCGCAGGCATGCCAGCACCTATATACTATCCTTATCCCAATCCATCAAAGGCCTGGATGTTGGGGAAAATAACTATTTCTCTGTTTTATAAATCTTATAAAACTCCGGGCATTCGGTTAAGGGCGACTTTTTACTTAAATCCTTGTTTTTAAGGCCGGGATAATCCGCACCGTAACGATAAGACCTGTGGATCATGTTATTCATCATATTGGGTCTGTCTCCGTCTTCGGCAAGGCATTTTGCTTCACCGTCAAACACAGGACTCACATAATCCCAGACTACCTTTTTATCTTCAGACACCTCAAAAAGATGGCCGCTGTTGGTGGATGTTACATGTATATTTCCGTTGGGCAGCATTTGCACATAACCCTGGCGGAATGAATAGAAGCTCTGGGGCGTTGTTGTGTGATACTCCCACACTATTTCATTTGTCTTTCTGTCCACTATCACAATGGCTGAACGGTTGCCCTCAGCCCGTTCGGAACCATTATCGAATACCATAAAACGGTCTTTCCCCAGGTAGGAAACACCATGTGACCCAAATACCTTCTGATCGCCGTTATTATACCATGATGGTTTTTCACCCTGTCCATATGCACCGGGGTTTCCCCACCTGTAGACCATATTGCCTGTTTTATGATCAATAAGATAAAATTCACTGAAGTTCCTAGAGTTTAACAGCACCAAATCCATCTCAGGTATATACTCAACTGTATTAAAGTGACTCCAGTCAAAACTCGTATAGTTTCCGCCGAGTTTTTCGGGTAATACATAATTTATGTCAAACTGATTCGGGCCTGTGCCTATATGATCCCACACATGCCATTCCCAGACGGTATTGCCTTTTTTATCCACCTCGCGTACAAAATCCGCCCATACTTCATTATGATACTGACCCATATCGTAAACCTCAAGGGGTATGGTTTTTGGATCGCGTCCTTTTGCAATTGCTTCGTCAACACTTTTTGCCTCCCACCCGAGGATCATGGTGTTTCCGTTTGGCATGCGTGCGAAACAGTGGTGATGTATCTCTGTGGGTGTATTCATTTTGTATTCCCATACCACCTTTCCGTCCCAGTCTATCTCCTGGACAACGCCCCCTGCCCCGCCGATAGCGGCAGGTTTTTTATTCATTACCCCTCCCCTCAGGAGATTGCCGTTTGGAAGGAGCATGGCATATGCCCCCGGTGTATATTCGGATTCCCATTTATGAACGACATTACCCTCCATATCGATAAGATATGTGGTTTTGCAGTTCGCCATTGGTGCAAAAAGGGTATAACCGCCGTATGACCTTTCACTGTTATACTTGAGTACGCCAGTAGGCCCCACAATGGCCTCATATGCTGAAACAAAATTAAACGATAAAAGGATAAAAAGAATTAACAACAGACCGAAAATTTTTTTCATGTGATCCTCCTCACCGGTAATAGTCATCTGTTTTATTTCTCTCACCGCTCCCTGCGGTCGTTTTCGTTTCGTTTAAACCCGGATTTTGCAGTAGAAATCGTCGAGAGGATTGAAAAACCAAAGCGAAACGCGAAGTTGGAACGATTTTGACCCGGAAGCATATGCACAATATGGTGAGGCTCAAAATCGTGAAACGAACGTTACAGCAAGGTTTTTCAGTCCGCAGTAGATGGCTACTGCAAAATCCGGGTTAAACACTTTCTCACTTCTCTATACGGTCATACCAGAGTTTATGGTGGTGTTCGGCATATTCTCCGGGCACGGTACCGGTAAACATGGAAATCAGGGCCGGAAGTTCTCCAGACGCAATGGATGCCATATAGATGTGGATTAACAGCCCTGCAAAGATGAATCCTGCCATGACAAAATGAATCAGGATAGACCACTGAACGATGGCCGTATCCATCATAATAAATTTAGATAAATACATGACGGTTCCGGTCGCAGCAATCACGATTCCGCCTAAAAGCGCAGGGACCGCAAACAGTTTCTGCCCGACGTTATAGAATCCCTGTTCAGGTATCCGTGGTTCAAAGCCCAGCCTCGCAAGCATTTTATACCCAAAGGTCATCTGGATGCCTTTTTTGATGATCCATTGAATATCATTGACCGGGGAAAAGGTGAATATCTCCCTGATAAAGAAACTTACCTCTTTTCTTAATCGAACAATGGTAAACACTATGAATACGGCGATCCATATAAAACCGCAAATTACGTGAGCCAGAAGTAGATTCCCACCGCTTAAAAAAATCCCCCGGATCAGGTCGGGCCACCATCCCCCGAGAGGTTCAAGGTCTCCGTTCTTTATCAGACCGATCCCTGTAAAGAGAAGGAAGAACCAGCAAACCGCATTGAACCAGTGCATGAAAATGGATACCTTTGTATGCCTTTTAATCATCATCTTAACCATGGTGAGTCTCTTTCCCCTTCTCATGCCCGGATGCGGGCGGAAGGTCCCGGATCAGCAATTGCTTGCCGAGCATTACCAGAACCCCCAGACCGGTTATTCCTGCGAGGTATTTAACAAGGGGATCTGCTATATTCCGCCAGACCTGGAAATAAGAAGGCAACCTGGCCTCAACAGGCCAATCAGTCAGTTCGGTCTCTGATATATAGGAGATATTAGGCTTTGTATCAGTCGTTTTATTGACAACCTTGACCGTATTACTATTTTTCAGAAGACTGGCGATCCTGCTCGTCGGATCAAGGATATTTCCAAATGTCCGGGCCTGAGTGGGACAAACCTGCACGCAGGAGGGTGGTTCTCCACGCAACCTGCTATCTTCACAGAAATCACATTTGTCCACTATCTTCTTTTCCGGGTGCCTGTATCTTGCTCCATAAGGGCAGGCAGGGATACAGCTTCCGCAGTTTATGCACAACCTGCTTTCCACCTTTACCATGCCGTCTTTTTCATCCCTGTAGGTAGCGCCGGTAGGACACGCCTGGACACAGGTGGGATTTTCGCAGTGCATGCAATTGCCCGGTTGAAAGTGCATTTTCCCCAAACCCCCAACCGTTGCGTCTTTAACCCAATTACGATACGATCCGGGGGGTACACCGTTCGTCATCTGACAGGCAATAATACAGGCCTTGCAGTTAAAGCATTTGGCCGAATCTATCACCATGGCGTACTGGATATTCATTATAACTCCATATGGTGAATTAGCATGTACACTCGGTGCCGCCTATGCCTTCGAGCAACAGAAAGCTCTTCACTTTTCTGAGCAGGTCGCGATCAAAGCCCTCCACCTGAAGCAACTCTTCCAGTGTCTGGAAATCGCCGGCCTCTTCACGATATTCGACAATTTTTTCCGCCAGTTCTTTTGTAATGAGAGGGACATTCTCTACAAATTCCTCAACAGTGGCCGTATTCACATTGACGGTTTTCCCAACCAGCTTTTCTTCTTGACTGACGGGATTTCCTTCCTGACCTTCTTCTGTAAATGCCGGACTGGTATTGATCGTTAAAAGCAATACAAAAAAAAGAGATAGATACCCAACTGATCTTAAATTTATTTTTCTCATGTGTGAAATCCTCCTGTAATAATAATTACAAATTATGCCTTTATCAGCCTGCAGCCGTATCCATTAAACTGGGCCGCAACCTTGTCCCATTTATCGGGAATGATGGTATTGACCGGAACCCCGGAATTCCCTGAATAGGGGCTTGGAGCCGGGTGAGAAGGCGTCCAGACAACGCCGGGCAGAATCGTTCTGGTTATTTTCAGCTTTGCCTTTAGTCTACCTGCCTCAGTTTCTAAATAAACCCAATCACCCTCCTTTACGCCAAGGTCGGAAACCGTATCAGGATGCACCTGCAGGAAATTTCCTTCTGAAAACTGGGCCAGATAAGGAGACCAGTTTGTTATTGTTTGCTGCCAGTGATGGCCCACCTTCCCCTGTATGAATATCAGGGGAAATCCCTGATCCTTTTTTGCATCGGGCCCCCCTTCGGGTTCGGTCCATTTTATCTGGCCTATGGGTATATTGAGCTGAACTTTACCGTCCTTGGTAAAAAAGCGGTTGTCCCGGTATAGGGTTTCCCTTAAATCGGGTTCCTCGGGAGAGTAACTGGGCCAGGTAATGCCCGTAGGGCTTTTTTTAATGCGTTCAATGGGTAATCCTCTCCACTCTGGTGAAATCTCTCTCACCATCTCATATATGTCTTCAGGACCTTTTATCTGTGGGAACCGCTCTTTGTTTAAGAGTCTCCCCAGATCAACATAAAATCTCCAGTCTTCAACCGTTTCCCCGGGTCTGGGAATCGCCTGATTTCTCCAGACCACCTGGCGCTGGGCCCCATATTGTGAGCCCTCGCTTTCATAGACCATTGCAGCAGGGATGAATAAATGGGCCAGTTTCATCTCTTCATCCATGAAAAATCCGCGGTAAACTACAAAGTTTATCTTTGAGATAGCCTCTTTCAGTTTGTCTGAATCCGGATAACGCCTGTAACTGCTGTTCATAATCAATACATCAAGTTTTCCCCTCTTTATATTGAACAGCACTTTCCGCGAATTCAAACGAGGAGCCAGATCAGGGGCCTGATATTTTTCAATAAGCCCGTCTTCACCTCCCGGTTTTCCACCGCGCACGGTCATGATACCTTTGCCGGTACCAATCAGATTTCCCATGATAGCCTGCAGGGCGATGATAGTACGGACCGTCTGCATTGCGTTCGTATAACGCGAGATAGAGCCTCCCATCCAGGCTATTGTCCGCCTGCTGTTACCTAACATCCTTGCCAGATTTACAACCTTTTCGGCCGGTATCCATGTTATCTTTTCAACTTTCTCAGGAGTATATGGCACGACGGCATCGGCGAGCTCATCAAATCCGTTCACATTCAAATCAACATAGTTTTGATCATAGAGCTTCTCTTCAATTAAAATTCTGATAATGCCCAGAACCAGGGCACCGTCTGTTCCAGGACGCGGCATGATATGTAAATCAGCAAAATTGGCGGTTGGCGTGCGGCGTGGATCAAGGTAGATGATCTTTACGCCTTCTTCTTTAGCAAGATGAAGCCATCGCATATAGGGGGGTTTTATCTCTGCAATGTTAGCTCCGAATATGATCAGTATTTCTGAATTCAGAACTTCCTTCAAAGTTGTCGGGGAGATTGCGCTCCCCAGGCAGAGGTTTAAGGTCGTGGAGGTGTTGCCAATACAAACATCTCCGGGCGAACAAAGATCAGGAAAACCCGCCATATTCAAAGCCAGCTTTGCGGCTATTTCGCTTTCCCTCGTATCAAAGCACGGCTCAAACATGGCAAGCCGATGAGCAAAGTCATTTGGATGGTTCTTCTTGACCTCCAGGATCTTTTCTGAAACTATCTCCAGGGCTTTTTTATAAGAGATCTGTTTCCAGCTATCCCCTTCCCGAACCAATGGATATAATAATCTGTGGGGGCTATAGGTCAAATCCACCGTGGATTTTCCCTTTGGACACATGGCGCCGCCGGTCCAGAAGTTATCAGGATTGCCGTAAACATCCACAACCCTGCCGTCTTTAACCTTGACCTTGGTTGTGCAACGGACCTGACAGAAATAGCAGCAGCTGTCTATTTCACGATCCACGCCCTCTGCAGGATAAGAAGAAGCAAGCAGTTTTGGAGGTGTGTCAATGGCAGACGCGGCAAATCCCGCACCTATAAGCGTTGCACCTGCTTTTAAAAAATTCCGGCGATTTATTTTTCCCAACTTCGCTCTTCCCTGTATATACTATTCAGCATGAAATAACCCTGCCCGGCGCTTTTCTCCTGAGATGCTGCTCCATGCTCCTCTTGAATATCGGAAACAGTCTCTTTTCCTCTTTCGGCAAATATATCTCATCGTAACCCTTTATTGCCTCAGCAACTACGGTCGAAATCACATCATCCGTCTCTACCGGCTCAATCTCAAGGGAGATCCCCATCTCGCCGGCTTTCCTGATAAGTTCATCTGCTTCTATCCTGCCCTTTTCAAGAACAAGCTCGCGGATATACAACAGGAATGTCTGCTTGTTCAGTCTGGGAGCAACCAGGTCGTTGTGACCGTAATGATAAAGACCTGAATCGAGGATCTGCATGACCTTTACCTTTCTTGAATCGGTTTTAGCAGTGCGAAATGCCTCTTCAACGGCATTTTCGCTGTTTTCTCCGTTCAACACGATAAGAATATTCTTCATTATCCTGTTACACCTTCTTCATTTAACATAAGAATCTTCATATACTAAGGTTTAGCTGACAGCTGATAGTTGACCGCTGAAAGCTCCATCCAGAAATTGTTTTTCTGGACGGATATAGTTAGTAAAACCCTAAATATTGTAAAAACCAGAGTAGGGCTACGGCACCCAGGGCGATAATCATAGCCATGTACTCATCTGCCCGGTGCCTGCGCTGCTTTGCATCTGCCGCTGCCTCAACCTTTTTCAAATCTTCTGTGTTCGGGTTTTGGTTTTTAACGATGGTGTCAGCCATAACAAACTCCTTCTAATTTATATAACCCATTTTTGAGGCAATATACAGGAGAACCAGGCAGAGGCCTATTCTCAATGATCCGGCAACATACCCAACCACAATTCCCTTGGCGCCTGCTTTCCTCAAGTCCGAAAGCTTGGTCAAAAGTCCCAGGCCGACAAAGCTGAGGGAAAAAAACCATTCCATTACCTTTCCCATCGCTTCACTGGCAGGCAGCGGCCAGACCTTCAGACAGTTCAGGGTCCATACAATAGCAAAACCGACAATAAAAATGGGAAACTTCTCCCTGATAACCTGCCAGTAACTCACAGAGGAGGAGCGTATCTCCTTGCCCAACGTCATGAAATAGATAAAAAGTACACCAGCAGGAATCAAAACCAGCCGGCCGATATTCGTAAACCCTGCAATCCTCCCAGCTTCAAAACTGTAGTTGAAGCCAGTGGCGATAACCTGGTTCGAATTGGGGACCCCGGCCGCTGAAAGCAACCCGAATGCATCGTTTGTCATACTGATCAAATGACCGAGAAAAGGAAGCGCAAACAGGCAAAAAAGACCGAAGGTTACCGAGACGGCAATGGCATAGGCAACTTCCTCGCTCTTGGACCTTACCATGGGGGATATCGCGATACACGCGGACACACCGCACATGGAAAATCCGGCTGCGAGAAGGGCTGTCATGGAGTCTCCCATTTTGGTCCAGCGGCCCATATAAGTAAATATCAGTGCACCTCCAAAAACCATGAATATCATGACGATAATGCTCACCGCGCCCAACTTTATGAGATCGCTCAAAAGATATTGAGACCCGAGCATGATGATTCCTGCATTCATGAAAATGCCGCTGTAGGTGAGGCCGGGTTCCCACGAATTCGGCACTCCTATTACATTCCTTACAACAATGCCGACTATCAAACAGTTAACAACGTAGTTCATATGCAAAAGATCGGTAAAGAAACCTTTGCCATAGATAGGCGGCAAAATGGCATCAATATAATGCAAAAGGGTGTCAAGGGTTAAAGGGAAATTAAGGCCGGGAAGACCGCATAATAAGGCGAGTATCACCATGGCCAGAAGTCCGGGCCAGCTCTTTTTAAAACCGGGGAGTGCACTCCACACCGAAGGCACCCTTGCATTGGATGTTTTTTCCATTGTCTGACCATAAGTTTTGTCTGTTACCATATATTATATCTCCATTATGTTACTGCAGCCGCCAGACTTCCCGATAAGCCAATCGATCCAGCACGGTTTCGCGTAAAAAACTTTCTATCGTTCCATTCACACCAACCGTCACGTCGATATTATTCCTTTTGAATTCGGCCATATTCGGTGTTTTATGGGTCTTGTCTTTATAAATAGTCTCAATATGCCAGGAGTTGATGGCCTCCCCATCAAAATCATCAATAACGATCTTGAAATATCCTTTGGGTCCTTCATAAACAGGATGATCTACGTCCAGCACGACAGGTTCGCTGTTTGAAAAAAGAACTTCATTCAGCTGGTAGCAGTGGCCGCAGACATCAGGTTTTACGAGAAATCTGGGATCTCCGGGCAAAGGCTCGTCCCGCTTGTAGGTTACCGCTCCTCTCGCTAATTGGAAGGCCGCTTTGCCCTTTGAGAGATCGACCGGGACATCGAGGGTAACATACATATCCTGATATTGCATGGTGATCTTTTCCTGGGATGGCCCATATTGGGGCAGTGTATTAAACAGCTCCTCGTCCAGAGGGCCGAACCTCTTCTCGGAAACCACCTGTCCATTCTTATCCGACAGGCGGCATTCCACCACCCTGTTTTCAGGGTCAATCCTCACGACCTTGAATAAATAATCGCCTAAAGCAGCCTCTTCACCTTCCTGAAGAACAGCCTGAACTGGTTTTTCATAGGTTACTGTGAACTCGTCCATGCCTGGAGCACCCATTTCAGCCACTTCCACAAAATCAGGTGAAATGAATTTCGGGATGAGATATGTGCTGCCCTCGGCAAATATATCAGGAATGTAATATTTAAAATCCTGGTCATAAACGCCCTCTTCCGGCAGCGTTTCGGGAAGGTCATCATATGAGTTGAGACCCTGTGCGACAAGAAGGTTGGCCCCCCAGTTGTTTCCCGAATATTTCGTCACGCGAAGTTCCGCAATCGGTATACCCCATAAAAAGTCGGTTCCCGTATAGCGAACGGCCTTCGCGCCGTCGCCGATGGCAACATCCTGCCAGAAAATCAGGTTGTCGTCGCCCATGGGATACTCCTTCCACAGGTCGATCTTAAAGTCCTTCTTTACTACCAAATAGCTTTTAAACCCCAGAAGATATGCATCCTTCCCAAGGATTGTAAGGGGTTCTCCTGGCCGGATATTCCTGTTGTCACGTGAGCTGTAACAAAGCCCTCCGGGCGGGATAATAATTTTACGATTCCTGTAATCCACGTAGCTTTTTCTGATTACCATGGCTTCCTGGGCGATCAGACGATTGCCGTCATTTGTTTTAACGTATTTGCGTATAAAACCATTTAGTTTCGGCACAAAGGCGCTCGTAGCTTCAGGGGCGAACCACTTTGCATCTGGAATAACCTCAGGATAGGATGTGAAACGCGACTGAACCACAGGCACACCATAGGTCGGATCAGCCAGCCGTTCAAGGAAGGTATCCTCCATCACAGGGTAGAACAGGGGGCTCCTGCCGATGAAAAAGTCGATGTTTTCTCTTCCCTCTTTCCAGAGTATAAGATTGTCCGTTCTCCGGAAAAAAGAATCACGTACATAGCAATCCTTTACGACGTCGTCTTTAAAATCCCTGGCAACCACCTTGAAATAGCTTCGATCCCATACTTCCGAGATCTTTGCAGGACCGTTAAAAGCGCTGTTGTCATCGCTCAGAACAAAGGCGTCCCTGTTTTCCAGCACAAGCCTTTTCAGCATGCCTGTCTTATAGTCCGCCTCAAGCCTCACTATATACCGGTCGTCTTTCGGCCATGGCTTTCCGTCCCGCACCGTGATGAGGTCATTGTAGACGGCCAGGGAAAGCGTACCTTCCTTCCAACCGTAAGGCACCTCGTTGGCCCAGGGGGCGAAATCCGATGCCTTGTAGCTGTCCGGATCAACGATCAGCTCAATATGGATATCCAGGTCAAAATCCGTCAAACAGTAACCATCCTGGTTCGCAATCTTATATTCCTGCTGGGTAGCTGGTTTCAGGAGCTTTGACGCAAGTATTTTCTCCCCTGTCCAGTTTCTTATCTCCACCAAAACACCGTTCTCTTTTCTGTAAGTGTATATCCTTTTGTTGCCGTACCAGCGAAAAGTCTCCTGATATACATCCATCACCCATGGTCTTTCCATGGAAAAGACTGCCTCGGTGACAACAGGATATTCTATCATGGAAAACAGGGCCTTATCAAAATCAATATTTTTAGCCATCAGTTTTGTAAGACCATAAAGATAGGTGTCGCTCATAAAAAAGGGTTTGATCTGAGGATTGATACCTTCATTAAGGGCCATCCCCTTCACATCGTCCGCTTTGCTAAAGGAGGTTGATATTGGCCACTCATAAGGCCATGCCCCGGAAGGTGAAATGAGGGCAAATTCGCCATAAGGTTTTCCGTAATGATCCGTAGCGTAATCAAACCACAACCTGTAACCGGATGCATCCAGGATCGCCTTCGCACCCTTTTTCACCTCTACATCCCGTTTTATAACCTTCCTGTGGGTAGAACGGAGAAGATAGGTGTGTTCCCCGAGTATCAAAAACGGTTCTCTCATTAAGGGTCTCGCATCATCGGAGGTCTCCGACGCATAATAAAGACCGCCGGCAGGCACATACGCCTTACCATCACTGATCTTGCTTCCCCTTAGAACAATACATTCCGAGAGATCTCTTTTCTGACCGTATTGGTTGTGGTATTCCTTGTTAAGCACCCCACCGAGTTCAGGGATATAGGTAGCGTCCCCTACCGGCGCCATACCCCTGGGATTTTCATCTCCGATGGAGGAGACTGCGGAACACATTAAAAAGAAAAAAATAAAAATGGCAGCGAAAGACCATTTCATTCCGGAAACCTTTAAATGATAGCATCTATCCATCCTTGAAAGAAACACATTACCCTCCGACCTGAAACCTGTTTAAGATGAAATCAGCATTTGGACGGGGAAAGGGGAATATCCTCATCTTCATCTTCTTCCTCAAGTTCCTCGCCTGGACGCGGTACTGTGTAAAGGTCACCCTCCGGGCTCTTCTTAGGGGCTATCTTCTTATAGATCTCCTGCGTAATTCCCGGGACATTAAGAAGATCCTCCGGATTTTTGAAGAAACCGGATTTTTCTCTATACTCAACAATAGCCTTTGCAAGATCTTCAGTCATGCCTTCTACCTTCATGAGCTGATCCTTGCTGGCGATATTCAGATGAATCTTTGTTTCCCCCAGGCCACCTTCGTGCTGGGCATATACATTACCTGTAAAGACAAGCAATATGGTGATGATCAGAAAACTGACATATTTGAGTTTATTAAATGTATTCATATTATAAGCCTCCTGAATTTATTTAAAAAATTACTAAAAAACATAAAAGTGGCGAATTAAATTTTCGTCCGATCTTTGTATCATGCATTTTTTTGCAGAGACAAGGCATTCCCTCTCTCTGCAGCCAATCATTTCACAGCTTTTAAATCCTTTACCCTGAGAATGGAATTATCAGGAGGAATAACTGCCTTATCCTTCGGCTTTTTAAGCTGGGGCACATAATCATATGGCACCCTGTAAGCCCTGTATACCAGGTTGAAATTCTCTGTCTTTTCATAGTACGGGCTTATGTATTCCCATACGGTTTCATATTGAGGGGTCACCTCAAAGATCCTGCCGAATGCCCCTTCTGTTATAAGGGTATTTCCATTGGGCAGTCTCTGGGCAGAACTCACATAGTCGCTGTAAAATTTCACCTTATCTCTGCTTCCTGCCTTGTTTGCATCATATTCCCATTCAATCTTGAGTGTGACCGGGTCTAGTTCAATAACCCTTGAATAATCCCTTTTCACATTATTTATACCGGTAGGTGCAGCAGGATTCGGGGCGCCATATCCGCCGTATCCGCCATTATCAAAGATAAGGATATTTCCTTCACCCGGAAGACCTTTAGGAATCATATGGGCGTGATGAAGGCCAACTATAGGGCCTATCTTTCTCAATTCCTTTGTTGACTCAAATTCAGGACCGAGGTGCCATACAATTTTGCCTGTTTTTCTGTCGATTATACCTGCCGTGTTTGTCTGGCGGCCGTCATAGATGATATTATCAGGATGAAAACGTTCATCGCCCTGATCATACCACTTGTTTGGCCCGAGCCAGGAGGCCGTATTTACATGTATCCAGTCCCCGCCAACAATGCCTGGAGTTCTTGTCATAGCATAATTGGGGTACCTGTACATGACTATCCTGGCCATGTTGTCAAAACCCATCTCATTTATGTGATCACTGGCAATCCATCTGAAAATTTCTTTTCCGTCATGATCCACCTCTGTGATTACATCATCACATAGAAGCTTGTCGCTTACTTTATTGTTCTCAACCATCAGATTGGAAAGAATCAGTGTTTTACCTTTATCTGTAAAGGAATCCATACCGGGCACATAATAGCCTACAGGGTTTCCTTCTCTTTGAAAATCGTGATGAACACCCGCCTTCTTATATGTCCATACTATATTGCCGTTCCAGTCCACTATTGAAAGGTCATTGGATTCTTCATGACCCACTATCCTGCCGCCTTTACCGGTAGCGCCCATTGCGTATCCGCCTGGAAGCAATTTGGCAGGATGCTCCTCATCGCAGAGGTTGGCCCAATGATGAACAACATTACCGTTCATATCGATCAGTATAGTCTGGTTACCCTTTGTGGTGAGGATTGTGTACCCGCTGAAGGTCTTGTCAGGTTTGAAAATGGTTGTCCCATGCGGAAACACAGTCGGAAATGCAAATATTGATGAAGATAAAAGCAGGCATAATATAAAAACATGATAAATAAAAAATCTTTTCATAATGATCTCCCTGAACGATCAAATAAGCTTAGTAAACATGAAAACCTTCGGTATCATTGATATCAAACCATTCTTTCAGCATCTCATACCATTTTTCCTGTGAAGATATCCTTGCCTCCTTAAGGGCGTTCCAGTTTTGACCAAGGATCAGGATAACTTTCTGCCCGACATTCCAGGCCTGTGGTTTATAAAACATTTTTCCTTCACTGCCTTCAGATATCGACTTAAACTCATCAGCAGTCAGCGCCTCCTTGGCTATATCAGCAATCACCTTTGACTCATCGAGACTTCCCATAACAATAATATACAGCTCTTCCTTGTAACTGGAGAAGGATTCAGGAGTCACCGGCCTGACCGGTATTTCCTTCGATTCCAGGAAGCCGAACCAGTCCTTAGATGCATCCTGAGTGGCCTTGCTGGCTACAACAATGAGGTCTCCGGCTGATGCACTCTGAACAAACACCAGAGCAGCAAACAACGCCATGAATATTCCTGTATATTTTAATTTTGTCTTCATTTTTTCCCCCTTAAAAATTATTTGTCATACTTATCGGGAATGATTCTATCCCTGTATTTTTTTTCCATTTTTATGATACCGTTTGAAAACTGCTTCAGGTGATCATACATTGCCTTTGCAGCATTATCCGGTTCTCCGTTGATAACTGCCTTTAATATTTTGTTATGCCTATCAAGACCATGAACTACCGTGTCTCCTCCCCTGTGTCCGGCCACCACTATCTCCTTGGTAATAGAAAGAAGGACATTGATAATTATTTCATAAAAGAAATTACCGCACATTTCCGCAAGGACCCTGTGGAATTTTGTGAGGCTCTCTACACGGTCATCTATTGCATCAGCCATATATTCATTATCTATTATACCTTCAAGTATGCCTGCCCTTTCACTGTTAATATTAAATGCTGCAAGTCTCGCGACCTCAGGTTCAATATGCAGCCGCACATTATTAAGCTCTTCCATGGTAAGCTTTTTGGCCAGATAATAATCCAAAAAGCCTTCCGACAATCTATCCGGAGTAAACTCCTTCACAAATGCCCCTCCCTTAGGGCCCTGGCGGACCTCCAGATAGCCGGACATTTCCAATGCCCGTATCGCTTCTCTTATCATATTGCGACTCACATTGAATCCTGCTGCGAGCTCTCTTTCAGTCGGTATTTTATCTTCATATTTGAGCTGTCCGTTCAAAATGGCGTTTTTTATGTGAGACATTACAACCTTTGATAACGGAACTTTGCTTATATCCTGATAAAATTCCATCCATTCCACCTCATATTTGTAAATTGGTTGAACCTTATACCATATTATATAAAATTTACATAATTATAAAACTTAAGTCAAATAAATATTGATGGCCTGGTAAAAAATTCAAATCTCATTTCAGCAAAAACAGAAGAATTGTCAAGAGTTCCGGGACTTAGCAATAATTTTGCAGAAAAAAAAGTTAGGACACGTGAGGGAAACGGTAAATTTGCAGATAAGGCAGTAATCCGTGTAAAAATATCTGTTGTTTTTTGAATATTTTTGATTAATTAGTGTCAAATATCATGCGTGCCAAACCTTTTTTTGTGTTTTCACCGGCACTTTGATATATATTTATGGTTTTGAGTATTTACATTGCATTCATTTAATTTATCGAAAGCCAGGTACCTGAATATGACAAATTTCTCCGGATTCAAATCAATTATTTTCATGAGTGTTATTCTCACTTCTTTTTTCGCTGTATCCTTACATGCTGAAGAATATAAATGGCTGAAAACCTCAAAATATGAAAATATCTTCGTTTATACGGATTTTAAAGGTTGTGAGATTGTGGCAAAACATTTAAATGAAACCATAAAAATTATTCTGTTACGTTCTGAGCTTAAGCCCGTGATATCGGATAGCCTGGTTTTCCAATCGTATAATGAAGGGGGGAAACCAGTTATTGAGTTTATGAATAACAAGTTGATCGAAAATAATAAAATATTTCTTTATGTTTATGGAAAATGCATTGAATATGGTTCAGTATATATTTATCAATTTGATGTCAGTTTTGCCATATTTGATAACAGGTATTCTCAGGCAGTGCTCTATTCGGTCCCGAAACACAATGTCATCGGTGCCGAATCAATCAATGGCATGAAAAAAATATTCAGGAAACTCATAGAGGAAGCAGCGGCAGATTATGTATCTGCAAATAAAGCAAAACCAAAATAAAAGAGGTTGACTTTTACATAGCCACAATTTTAGATAGTGTCCATCCAAAGACTATCGTTTTTGAATGGCAGCTGTCGGTACTCAACTTTCAGCATTCAGCAAAACGATTTAGAACAAAGATCTGGCTGACGGCTGATAGCTGGCCATTGAAAGCTCTATCCAGGAATTGCGTATTTCTGGATGGACACTGGATATCTGAAAACACTAAAAATTATGAAAGGAATATCGTTATGAGCGGAAGAAAATATGAAAAGCTTGTATACCAGTTTAAACCTGAATACAATGAAGCGGCAGCAGAGGGTGTTGGAACAGATTTTGTCTATTCTCCCCAGGCATACTTCAGGGGTGCATCACAGATTCCAGGTTCAAAATACAATGTAGGTTTTCAGATATTCGTAAAGCCCTTTTTCCTCGACAGAACACCTCATATCCATCCTGTGGAAGAATATCTTATATTTCTTGGCGGCACCTTCCCGAATGTTTTTGAATTTGATGCAGAAATATCACTCTGCATGGGTGAGGAGATGGAAGAATATATTATTACCCGGCCGACCATCGTTCGCATACCACCCGGCGTACTGCATTGCCCGTTAAACTTTAAACGTGTTGATAAGCCTATATTTTTTCAGGCTGCATGCATGCAGGGGATATTTGGCGGCGTGTACAACGGAAAAGAACTGTACTATAACGGCCCCGGGCAGTGTGTTTACGAGGCAGACAAAAAATGTGATGCCTGCAGAAAATGCCTTGATGATGATTGGGATAGATAGTTTTAGCGCAATGAGCCTTCAGCATTCAGCTTTCGGCATAAAAATTCAAAAAGATTCGGCTTACTGCTGATGGCTGAAAACTGGAGGCTTCACTTTAGATATTGAAAAACATTTGATTTTTTTACCCATACAACTATTTCTGTATCTCAGAAATCGCCCATTCGGCGCTCTTCCTGCTTAACTCCTGTTCATCCCTGAGTACTTAGTTCAATGCCGGTACAGCTGTTTTTACAACAGGCCCGGTCTTTCCCGGGGCAATAGCGGCTTTTGACCAGAAATTATAATCATCCTCCTTAAATGACCTTGTTATTTTTATATTTCTGCCACCCATTTATCTTTCCATCATGATCAGTATCCTCTGCGAAAGAAGAGAGCACACCGTTATATTGTTATAGTAAAATAATACAGACCTTCCTTCCCCGTTATTATCCCGTCTATTTGATTATCTTTACTATCTCCCTGAATCTTTCATGCCCCGCGGTTTTTAATAGTTCAAACAGCGCCATTTCCACGCCGGTCATTACTATGCCCATGCGCTCCATTTTTTTTAAGGCAAGCTCCCTGTTTTGAGGAGATCTTGAAGCAACGGCATCAGTAACAATATGAACCTCATAGCCGGTATCCAATAGAGCAGCCGCAGTCTGGTAAACGCATATATGGCTTTCTATCCCTGCTACAAGCACCTGTTTTTTGCCATGTGATTTAACAGCTTCCATAAAAACCTTTTCATTACAGCAGTTAAAACTCATCTTTGGTATTGCTGCAATATCAGGTAAAAGTTCCCTGATCTCAGGAATAGTGGGGCCAAGCCCTTTAGGGTTCTGCTCCGTGAGGATAATTGGTATTTCAAGGGCAGTTATTCCCTTAATTATTTGTTTGAGTCCCTTGAAAAGAGACTCCTTATCATGCATGGCAAGGGCAAGATTACCCTGGATATCTATTATTGCGAGTATTGTTTTGTTTATATCAAGCATAGAGATCTAACCTTTAAAAACATCATTAATCCATTTCCATCCTGCAACAGCCCTGGGATGACCGAGAGTGGTCATTGCCATAAGAGCAGTATGGTAAACCTCATCCTTTGTTGCGCCATTTTCAACAGCCATAAGGGCATGTCTCTGGGTTGCGGTCTGAAGACCGCTGCCGATACAAATTCCTACCTTGATCAGCTCCACGGTTTTTCT
>CAZSZQ010000043.1:0-21262 GCA_964610475.1 uncultured Desulfatiglans sp. | reverse complement strand
GCACAAAGAAGACCTGTATGCAGGTTGGTATCAGGTTGCAGAGATCATATATCCCTTTAAATGTCCCGTTACCGCCTATGGCGATAATGGCCTTCACATTTTTCTTTTTGATTGTTTCAGCCGCCCTGAGCTGAACATCATGATCTTTAAAATCCTTGAACCTCTCACTCCTGAGATAAGCACCCCTCCATTCGGAAAGCGGGGCAGCATGAAATACCCCTGGAAGATGGTCAAGTTTTTTATATTTTATCGGGTCATATACCAGCCTGAGGAAGTTTTCGTCTTTATCCACAAGGGATTTAAACCCCTCCTTTGTTGCATAGACCTCTCTACCCATGCCCTCAAGATGATAGGTCAGAAAGGCTGTTACAGGGTTATATCCCGGGGCGCATCCGCCCTCCTGGATAATAAGCACATCTATCTCGCTGAACATCCTCTGTGCCTCAATGATAGTACTTTTAAGGAGCTGTTCTATCCTCTGGCCCACCTTTATCCTTGAAAGGAGTTCATCGGGGTTAACAGGCTTTACAAGAAAATCATCAGCTCCTTCGTTCATGCACCTGATCTTGGCTTCCTCATTCTCTTCTGAACTCACCATTATGAAGTAGATACCCTCAAGATCACGATCAGCTTTTATCTTTTTGCACAGCTCAAGGCCATCCATTTTTGGGAAGGACAAGCCGCACAGGATTATATCAGGTGCAAATTTTTTGAGTTTTTTAAAGGCCTGAACAGCATTGTCAATCTGTTCAATAGTAAGATCATTTTTTGATTTCAAGATCCTGTGATATGTCTCTCTGTTTAATTTATCATCATCTACGATCAGTATTTTGGTTTTTTCTTCCATAGTCACTCACCCTTGAAACTAAAAAATCGGTTTCTTCCCGCTCTAAGAACAAAAGAGAAAATAGCAGGGATCAGTAAAATAATTCACGACAGTCTAAGAGATTGCCTTAAATGAAGCAAATAAATTGTGATATTCTAATATAAATTGTGTTATTAATAAAAGAAATAATTTACATTACTCATACAATCGAAATCGTGATCGGTTTCTCAATCGAAATCGAATTCGATTATACATCCGATTGCGATTTGGATTTCGATTTTGATAGGGACTTACGGGGTTTATCATCGAAAGGTACATTAAAAAGGCAGAGGGAATAATGTTTATGCCTGTTAAGGGGATATATCTCCTTTTATTCTTCATCATCCTTGTTACAAACTTTCTTATCTTCTATAAAAATATTGAAGGCTGGTTTGTATTTCAACCTCAAAAGAGGCTTGATTATTCCCCTTCTGATTTCCAGTTGGATTACCGTGATATTTATCTCAATACCCATGATGGAGCAAAGTTGAATGGCTGGTATTTTAATCCGTACCCGAATAAGCCTGTAATGCTCTTCTGCCATGGGAATGCGGGCAATATCTCTCACAGGCTTGAATATATAGATCTGCTCCTGGACATGGGAGTTAATATCTTTATCTTTGACTACCGGGGATATGGCAAAAGCAGCGGCCACCCCTCGGAGCAGGGGATATATACGGATGCATTGAGTGCATTTGACTATCTTTCAAGGGATGAGAATATCAACCCCAATGATATTATAATTTTTGGCCGTTCATTAGGGGTGGCAGCTGCACTGGAGGTGGCATCAAAAAGAGAGGCCAGGGCTATTATCATTGAAAACGGGTTTTTATCTGCGCGTCACATGGCAAGACACATGGGCATTTTCAGGCTATTTGCGCCCCTTATTCCGAAAAATTACAACAGCCTTGAGAAGATTAAACATGTAACCATACCCAAACTCATTATCTGGAGCGAAAATGATGAGGTTGTGCCACCTTACATGGGAAAGCTGCTATTTGAGGCGGCAGGCGAACCAAAAGATTTTTATGAGATAAAGGGTGCAGGCCACAATGATACCCATGTGGCAGGGGGGACCGGGTATAAAAACATAATAGGTGAATTTATCAGGACTTCGATGGTCAAATAAGGTTTATGGTCTTTAAATCGAAATCGTAATCCAAATCGCAATCGATTTCGATGAAAAACCGATTTCGATTTCGATATGGATTTCGATTAAGTGGTTAATATGGAGTTTATTGTCAGGAAGATCAATAAAAAAGCAGGGGCAAATAGGGTTTTCGGTTTTATAATGCAGACCATAAACCGAAGACCCTTCACCCTTGAGCCTTGAGCCCTGCGCCCTTTTATATCTTCTTCCCCAGTTCCACTGATCTTGCTTTCGCAGCCTCCACCGTCCCCTCAAGTATCTCGCAGATTTTATTTACATCCATATATTTGAGCCCTGCCTCTGTTGTCCCTCCGGGGGATGTGACCATTTTTCTTAACTCAGATAGCGGTGTGCCTGTTTTCTGGGCTAGCATGGCTGCACCAAGAAATGTATTTATAACCATATCGCCTGCAATTTCAGGGTCAAAACCCTGCGTTTGAGCTGCTGCTACAAAGCACTCCATCAACCTGAAGATAAAACCCGGCCCGCTACCTGATACAGCAGTAACCGCATCCATCATGGTCTCATCCACTGTAAAGGCAATGCCCACTGCCCTGAACATATCAAGGGCAATATTCATGTGATTCTCTTTAACCGCCCTTCCTTCGGTTATGGCGCTCACACCCATCTGGGCAATGGCAGGTGTATTTGGCATTACCCTTATCACAGGCACATCTGCCCCAAGGGCAGCTTCTATAGTATTTATCCTGATACCCGCTGCAATGGAGATGACTAAATGGTCTTTGGTTACGATACCCTTTATCTCCTCCAGAACTTTTTGCATTACCTGGGGCTTTATTGAAAGGACAATAACATTGCAGGTGTTGCATAATTCCCTGTTGGATAAGATGCCCTTTACCTTATAAGAATTACTCAGTGCCCTGATCTTTTCAGGGTCGCTGTCAGATGCCCTGATCATGTCATGATTATAAAGATCGCTTGCAATAACCCCCTTTATCAGGGCATTCGCCATATTACCAGCGCCTATAAAACCAATCCTGTTTACTGTTTCCTTCATATTTATGCCTAACATTATATTTTTCTGCCCGCTACTGCCTGTGCAACATTGAAGCAGAGGTCTCCTAGCTTCTCAAAGGTTGAAATGAGATCTACCATTACAAGGCCAGGATCAACCTTACATATACCATCCCTCAGCCTCATGAGGTGCCTCTCCTTCATCTCTTCCTTCATATGGTCGATTAAAATTTCAAGTTCATGTGCCTTCCCCATCACATTTTTATCTTCATTCCTGATCCCGGCATTTACAAGGGCAAGAAAATTTCTCACCTCTATCGAGATGGTCTCATAATCCTTCATGCCCTCTTCAGAAAAAAAGAGGTTCTGCTCGATGAGCCTTTCTATAAGCCTTGCAATATGTTCCACCTCATCGCCGGCCCTTTCAAAATTATTTGCCATCCTTGTAAGGGCTGAGATCTCGATCGATTCCTCCGATGTTATGGGCTGCTGCATGATTTTAACCAGAAACTGGGTGATCTCCCTCTGAAGGTTATCAAGCATATCCTCCCTTCTTCTCCATTTAGAAAGGTCCTTTATCTTGCGTGATTTTATTGCCATTATAACATCGTCGTACATTGTTTCTACTGCTTCACCCATCCTTATTATCTCGGCCCTTGCCTGACCAAGGGCAACAGCAGGGGTTTCAACATATTTACTGTCAATAAACTTGATCTTTCTGAATTCCTCAAATCCCTCATCTTTTTCCGAAGAGGGTGTAAGCCATATCGTTATCTTCACCAGGTATGGAAGTGCAAACAGGAAAATCGTCGCATTTACAATATTGAAAAGCGTGTGCGAATTCGCTATATATCTTGATATATTGGGATACTCGCCATTAGCAAGATGATCTGCAGGACCGAAATTCATAATTGTCCCGGTAACAAACTGGACAAGATCAATAAAGAGAGGGAAAAAGATAATTATGATAATAACCCCTATTGTATTGAAAAGGGTATGGGCATTGGCAGTACGCCTGGCATTGATATTGGAACCGATACTTGCAAGCTGTGCAGTAATAGTGGTGCCGATATTCTCACCCATAATGAGAGCAACGCTTGTTTCAAAGTTGATCATCCCATGAAACGCTATTGCCATTGTAATGCCTACGGTGGCGCTTGAACTCTGGAGTACCATTGTCAATATTGCGCCTGTCAGAACACAGAGGGTAATCCCTACGATTGTATCAGCATGAAACCCGGTCAAAAAATTAATGAACAGTTCATTATTTTTAAGGGGTGCAAGGCCCTCTGTCATGGTGTAAAGCCCAAAAAACACAAGACCAAAACCAAGCAGCACATCGCCCAGATATATCCATCTTGTGTGGCCGGTAAAAAATTTTATAAAAACCCCCAGGGCAATAATCGGTAAAGCATAGGCGGTTATGTTGAACGCTATGAGCTGGGCGGTCATGGTGGTGCCTATATTTGCGCCTATTACCACCCCTACCGCCTGTGTGAGATTCATAAGCCCTGCATCGACAAAACCAACCAGCATTACTGATGTAGCGCTTGAACTCTGTATTATGCTTGTAACAAGTGTGCCCACACCGCATCCTACAAAACGGTTGTCAGAGACCATATTCAATATATGCCTCAGCCTGTTTCCCGCGAATTTCTGTAGACCCTCAGACATGATCTTCATGCCGTATAAAAACATTCCCAGTCCGCCAAGGGCGTGAAATATTACTGTAACCATCTTTAACTATATCTCCATTGCAAAGAGGGCAGCACCCACTGCACCGGCCAGCTGCGGGTGTTCAGGAAGCAGCACCTCAACCCCTATTTTCTCCTTTATCATCTCTACCAGATAGGGATTATGTTCCACAACGCCCCCTGTCATAACAAGGGGCGGGGTAATAAGATCCATCTCCAGCACACGTTTTATCACAGAAAAAAAGAGCCCCTTTATGATATCAGGCACCTTTTTCCCCTGCCTGATCTTTTCCAGCACCTCTGTTGCTGAAAAGACTGTGCAGAAGCTGCCAAGCTCCACCATCTCTGTTGACTGTCTCGCAAGCCCATCCATATCCTCTATGGGTATATCGAGCCTGGCAGACATCTCCTCCAGAAATGCCCCTGTACCGGCAGCGCATTTCCGGTTCATCTTGAAGTTGATCCTTCTGCCTTCTTTATCAAGCTTGATAACCTTGTTATCCTGGCCGCCTATGTCTATTATTGTCATGGCCCTGTTAAAATAATGAAACGCCCCTTTTGCATGACACCCTATCTCTGTTCTTGTATCATTGCTGAATGTGACATTGCTTCTTCCATAGCCTGTGGAAACAGTGCGTGTAACTGCATCACGCGATGCATTTGCCATTGTGAGCGCTTCGATAAGACACTCTTCTGAGGTACGACTGAAATCTGTCCCTGATTTTTTTACAGAAAATCCCGCCAGCTTTTTTTCGTGGTCAAGCAGGACTACCTTTGTGCGGGAGGCGCCTATATCCACCCCCGCATATAAAACTCTGTTATCTGTCATCAGTGCAGGGATTACCTTTCATCCAGTTGTTCAATAAATGCCTCAATGTTGGTCTTTGCCTGCTCCTCTGAATAGCAGCGCAGGTCATTCAGGTCACCATTGATTACCAGCCTGGGTACGCCAAGGTCCTTACTTATCCTCTCTGACAGGCCATACCTGTTGTTTGAGTTATTGGGGCAGGTCTTGGCATCGTGGAATATGATCCCGTCAAACTTATATTTTTCAAAGCAGTTGCGCATGTACTTTTCTTTGAATGCCTCATCCCTCACGATAAACAGCTCTATGTATGCCCTGCCCATGCTCTCAAATGGATCTTTGGGATCAAGCTGGTCAAATATCCAACTGTTGCAGTAGGTAGATGCCACAATGCATGTGTTAAGTTCTGCAAACTGATTGCTGAGTGTACTTAGCTTTCCCCATACAGGCATGCCGTCCCAGTATATCCTGTGCCTTTCATTCTCTATTGCAGCCACCTTGCCTGCAACCCTTTCCTTAAGCTCTTTAAGCAGCACCTCATAATAATCCAGCGCCTCTTTTGTCCCCCTTGCAACAACAGCAGGGCCCATGTGGATGGTGGCATCAAAAAATGTCCAGGGTGATGGAATGGCAGATGCGGTTTCAAGGCATGCCCTCCAGAGCACGGATGTCTGTCTTGAGAGTTCAACCGCTTCTTTAAAACGGTCTATATCAAACTTCTGACCTGCTACCTTTTCAAGTTCAGGGATAAGTTTTTCTGTCTGCTTTGCTATGTCACTTACCTGGAAGTCCCTGATCTCTCCTATATCCCTGTGTGTGTGGATACCCACCATAGGCACCTTAAGCTCCCTTGAATACCATGCAAACCAGTCCTGCACATCACGGCACTGGTTTGTATTAAATACCAGGATGTCCGGTTTGGGTACTGATTCCATCTTATATGCAGCAGTTAACGGTGTTTTCTTCTGTATGAATGACCCTATGTCGCTTGTAAGATATGAGCATATGTCAGGGGAATAACCTATGGCATTTGCATAGGGTATGAGATCTGTGGCCATCCTGGTTGCTCCCAGCATGGCTCCGTGATTTTCAGGAAAGTATACCAGGAACCCCATTCCCCGAAGAAGCTCTGCCGGACCGACACTTGTACACCATGCTATCTTTTTTGACCCGGTTCTGGATGCCTCATCCAGTTCATAAAAATGGTTTGCCATTACCTTGTTATATAGACCCTGACACTCAAACTTTTTTCTGATAGGTTTTTTCTCTTCATTCATCCTGTTTCTCCCTTTAATCCGGCTTTTTAACAATGTAAATATTCTTTAAATTCAATATATTAACGCTTAGTATATTTTTTAATTTTCTATGTTCGGGTGCCAACTTTAATTGATTGGTACAGGGCTTGTCAAGCCCTGTTCTCAGTAATATAAATATGAAAATATAGAACAGGCAGACGGACTAATCCGGAAACTCCCTTTCTTTACAATCCTGCTTTAGTCTGTATTATTTTTGGAGATTCAGGGATCAGCCGAGTATTTCCCTGACTTTGGATGCAATATCACTGATAACGATCGGCTTCATTATAAACTCTTTTATACCAATGGATTTTGCCTCCTCTTCGGAAATAACATCACTGAAGCCGGTGCACAGGATGATAGGGATATCAGGTCTTATAGCAATGAATGCCTTTGCCAGTTGGGCGCCTGTCATCTTTGGCATGGTCTGATCGGTAATTACTATATCATACCGTCCAGGATTTGCCTTAAAGGCCTCCAGGGCGTCAATACCGCTTGAGCGCGTTTCAACGCTGTATCCCAATCTTTCAAATATCTTTTTTTGAGCTAAGAGAAGTCCTTCTTCATCATCCACCAGAAGCATAGTCTCTGTACCGCGAGGTATGGCGTGTGTTTCAACTGCTTCTGTCTTTACTGGTCTTTGTATGATTGGAAGGAGTATAGTGAATTTAGAGCCCTTGTATCTTTCACTTTCCACCCTGATTGCCCCTTTAAGTTCCTTTACTATCCCATAGACTACAGCAAGCCCGAGCCCTGTTCCCTCGCCGCGTTCCTTTGTGGTAAAGAAAGGATCAAAGATACGGTTTATAATAGTCTTATCAATCCCATAACCGGTATCACGGACACTTAGAGATATATACGGCCCGGGACCAAGCTCCGGGTAAAGGCCCGATGACCCAGGCTGAATAACAACCGGTTCAAGATTGACTGTAAGCGTACCGCCTGTTTCACGCATTGCATGGGATGCGTTTGTACAGAGGTTCATAATAATCTGATGTATCTGGGTCGGATCGGCCAGGGCCAGATCATTTTCAGTAGATATGCCGGTAATTATCTCTATTGTGGACGGGAGTGAAGATCTGAGCATTTTCAGGGCCTCTTTTATAACAAGGCTTATTTTGAGAGGTCTTAACTCGATCTCACTCTGCCTGCTGAAGGTAAGTATCTGTTTAACAAGATCCGTTGCCCTCTTTGATGCCTTTAACACCTCCTCCATCCTGTGTTGGACTAAACTGTTATCACTGTTTTCAAACTGTGCAAGTTCCGTGTTCAGTATTATGGACTGCAGGATATTGTTAAAATCATGGGCTATTCCTCCTGCAAGGGTTCCGATGGATTCCATCTTCTGTGCCTGCTGCAACAGTATCTCGATCTGTTTTTTCTTCTCTTCAATGCTTATTCTTTCAATCTCTGAAGAAGTCCTTGCAGCAAGTATCTTCATAACATCTTCGGCCCTTCTGGGCAGTATAAGCCAGTCACTTGATATAGCAGCGAGGATACCTATGGGTTCCCCATCCTTGTTAAGAAGGCTGATACCGATAAAACCGGTCATATCCATACCCTGGATGTTTATCGCATTAGGGAAAAGCTCCTTCAGGCCAACAGGATGGTAAAAATAGCCGTTTGTAATAACTTTCATGTATGGGGTATCTTTCAGGGGATATGAGTAATCCTTCGATATTATACTGTTTTTTATGATGGATATGGATTCAATGGTTGTATTATTTACTATCCTTCCTATCATGGCAATTTCACAGTCAAGCCAGGTCGATAGTTCTTTTACTATTTTATCAAAAAATTCCTGCCCTGTTACCCATGCTGTGCCCTCAAGTATTGCATTAAAGGCCTTTTCAGACTGTTTTTTTTCAGTAATATCCTCTGCAATACCGACAATACGGTATGGTTTTCCCCTTTCATCATACACAGGGTATCCCCGCGCCGAAATCCAGCGGATTGACCAGTCAGTATGTATTATCCTGTATTCAGGAAAAACTATTTCACTCACATCACCTGCCGCTTTTTTCTTGAGATATGACAAAACCGTATCTTTGTCTTCAGCAACAATAGAGTCTGTCCACGAAAGCGGGTTTTTATGCAGGCTTTCACGGGAAAGCCCCCATATCTTTTCATAGGCAGGGCTTACATAATGAATCTCATGCCAGTCAGGGGAAACTACCCAGAAGACCTCCTGGATATTCTCGGCAAGCTGCCTGAACCTCTCTTCACTTTCCATCAGGGCTATTTCGGCAACCTTGTGTCGTGTCTCATCCGTGTATATAGCAACTATCTCATTTGACGGAAGCCGGTACACATAGTTCTCACGCCAGCCCGTAATGTGTGAATCCTTATATAGAGTAATAGGATGTTTCTCAGGTATACCGGTTTTATATACCCTTCTGAATACATCAAACAAGCCGAACTCTTTAACACCAGGAAATACCTCGGTAACCCTTTTACCTATAAGGTCTTCCCGTTTTACCTTTTCTATATTTTCTGCCGCCCTGTTAAATTCAACAATAATAAAATCCCTTCCTGAATCCACAGGGCTGTATATAACTATTGCATTTATGGTATTCTCAAAGATGCCTTTATGTCTTTCCTGAAACCTGTACAGCTCATTTATACTTTCATCCTGGCTTATGCTCCGGGATGAGATCATGGCATTCAGTTCTGATTCTGCCTTGCCTAGCCTGATCATAGATCGGATAACGGTTTCAAGGTTGGATTTATTTAACGGCCATGACAAGACACCGTCTGCGCATGAATTCAAACTTGCATCGGATAATGTAATACCTGCCCTACTATCGGCCAGAAGTATGACAGGGATGTACATGTTAATTTTTTCAGATTTAAAGCTGCCTATGAGTTCAATAATAAATTTTTCTTTTATTGATGCCCTTACGAAGATCAAGTCCGGTCCTTCATCAAGCACTCTTTTTATTTCCTCGACCCCGGAAGGCTGTTTGATACTGCATCCTGGGAAGAGGTCTGCCAGGAAACCCCTGAGTCCGGAGGCAAGATCATCTTTATCATCCAGCAACAGAAATGAAATCATTTTACGCCCTTCCATGCAGAGATTAGTATAAAATAACTCTTCGGATTAGTATAAAATACCTGTGTGTTTCCTAAAGATACTAAGAATTATAAATCATGATCGATTTTTTGTATAATTATACCTGATATAAATAATAAAGCATTATTTTTTTACACAATATAATATTGTATCTCTGGTATAAATAATTTGTTTCATCTTTTTGGGTATGATACTAACAATGGATACTATTTACCCTTTACTGAAAAATAGTTGCATATAAAATATACACATATTAAAAAAAATTAATTGTTTTATTTAGGTTATTCATCTTAAACTGACCTTATTCTATTAATAAACCAGTGGAACGGTTGTTGCTAAAATGCTTGATATGTCAAAGACCTTTCAAAATTCAACCAGAGCAAAATTCAGACCATTACAATGGATACTTGCAGGTTGTATAATTATTCTCCTTCCCATCTTCATTTTCTGGACATCAGATAATATAAACAGACAGAAACGCGCAATAGAAAGGCTTCTTACTGAAAAAGGAGAAATAGTCATTATCAATATGGAAATGGGAGCCAGGGTCGGCATGATGAGGACAATGGCAGATCAGTTTCCAGGACCTGGCTGGTATTCTGAGAACTATAATCAGAACCCATTACAGGCTTTGGTAGATGCATTTGCCAGGAACCCTGATATCTCCTATATAATACTGACTGATCTTGATGGTAATATAACAAATCATAACGAAACTGATCAGATAGGCAAGAAATACGGCGACAATATCGATTCCCCTTCATTATCAAATTCCGGTGAAATAAATAAACGGGAGACACATGGCAAGGATGGTGGAAAGGTATTTGAAGTATACAGAATATTTATGCCGAAATTAGCACCTATGCTGTCCCGAGGTAGACAAGTAACCCCTCAAGACAGAAGCAGGAGATATCAGCGACAAAGAGATTTTAATTATCCAGAAGAAGAAAGCCGTATCATCTTTGTTGGACTGGACATGACCCATATTGAGGCCCAGAGCAGAGAGGAAACAAGAGAATTTATCAAGAAAGGATTTTATCTGCTTTTGATAGGGTTTGCGGGTATTTCTCTTTTGATTCTCGTTCAGGCATACAGGTCAGCCCAGACATCTCTTTCCAGGATAAAGGCCCTTTCGGACAACATTGTTGAAAACATGCCTATCGGGCTTATTGTACTTGATACTGATTCCAGGATCGTATCATTCAACTATATAGCAGAGACATTACTGCATATACCTGTGCAGGATATATTAGGTAAACCTGTTGAAGAAAAACTGCCTGACCAGCTAATCCAGTTGATAAAAGAATTACGTCATAATGAAAAAAATATAGTAAAAGAACTTGAAATAGACCTTTACGAACACGGCAAGGCGTATCTGGACCTTAACCTGTCAATTCTTGAAGACAGCTCAGGTACACTTCTTGGGTACATTATCCTTTTCCGAGATTTGTCTGAGGTAAAGGAACTTAAAAATGAGGTCGAGAGGAGCACAAGGCTTGCATCTATAGGAAGGCTTGCTGCAGGAGTAGCACATGAAATCAGAAACCCGTTAAGTTCAATAAAAGGGTTTGCCACATATTTTGGCGAGAGATACAAAGATATCCCTGAGGATAAAAATACAGCCCAGATAATGGTCCGTGAGGTTGAAAGACTGAATCGGGTAATCACCCAGCTGCTTGACTTTGCAAGACCGGTTGATATTAAAAAGGAAGTGCTCGATATCAAGACGGTGATAAACCACTCTACTAAAATGATCGAAAGAAATGCGAGTGAACGTAACATCAGGATAAAGGTTGATATATCTCCAGGCATCCCCCATATCTCCTTTGATGCTGACCGTATGAACCAGGTATTTCTGAATCTCTTCCTGAACAGCATCGAGGCGATGGAAAATGGAGGCGAACTGTCTGTGAAAGCGGAATTTGATACGGACATGGATACAGTTAAAATCACAGTAAGCGATACAGGCAAAGGTATTTCTCCCAATGATATAGGGAGTATTTTTGACCCGTACTTTACAACAAAACAGTCAGGCACAGGACTTGGCCTGGCGATTGTTCACCGCATAATAGAATCACATAATGGTGAAATAAAGGTTGAGAGCAGCCCGGAAACAGGTACTCACGTCATTATAATCCTGCCGTTGGGTTAGAGGTTTAGGGACAGAAAAAAGGAGTTGTATGAGTACAGATAAAAAATACACGATACTTGTTGCAGATGATGACAGTGCACACCGTACAATGCTGAAAACCCTTTTATCAGGATGGGGGTACCTCATAGAGGAGGCAGATGACGGCTCAACCGCCATAGAAAAGGCGGAGGAGAAGGCCTATGACCTGATACTTATGGATATCCGCATGATAAAGATATCCGGCATCGAGGCATTAAAAGAGATAAAGATAATAAACCCTGCCATACCGGTCATTATTATGACTGCCTATTCATCTGTTGAAACAGCAGTGGAGGCGCTTAAAAACGGCGCATATGACTACCTGATAAAACCCTTGGATTTTGACGAACTAAGGATTTCATTATCAAGGGCAATGGATCATACCGGATTAAGAGAGGAAAACCGTCTTCTGAGAGAAACCCTCGTAGACCATTTTGACAGGAGAAATATAATAGGAAGGAGTCCTGTGATGATCAAGCTCCTTGAAACAGTGGCACAGGTCTCTTCTTCCGAAGCGACTGTTCTTATCACAGGAGATTCAGGAACAGGTAAGGAGATGATAGCAGGTGCATTACACTATAACAGCCCCAGAAAAGATGCGCCTTTTATTAAGATCAACTGTGCTGCAATTACTGAAACACTTCTTGAGTCGGAACTCTTTGGACACGAGAAAGGCGCATTTACAGGAGCACAGAGAAGAAAAGAAGGTAAGTTCAGGCTTGCACACGGAGGCAGTATCTTTCTGGATGAAATAGGTGAAATGCCCATGTCTATGCAGGTAAAGCTCTTAAGGGTATTACAGGAAAGAGAGATTACAAGGGTAGGCGGTGAAGAGGTAATAAAGGTTGATGTGCGTGTAATTGCCGCATCCAACAGGGATCTGTTAAAGGATATAGGGGAAAACAGATTCAGGGAAGACCTCTATTACAGACTTAATGTTGTAGAGCTCAAGATGCCCCTCCTTAGAGACAGAAGAGAAGACATCCCTCTGCTTGCACAGCATTATCTTGAAATGTTCTCTGAAAAAAACCGTAAACAGGCAAAGGGGTTCACGCCGCGTGCAATGGATGCGCTTCTCAAATATGAATGGCCTGGAAATGTAAGAGAACTCATGAATGTAATAGAAAGATGTGTGGTTCTTTCCGCCGCTGATTATATTGACCGGAACGACCTGCCCTTTTACTCTGAAAATGATGAGGATCAGCCTATACAATTACCCTCCTCTATTATTACTGGAGACGTACCATTGGAAGAGGTTGAAAAGGCAACTATATTAAACACCCTCGAATCCGCAAGCGGAAACAAGAGCGAGGCGGCCAGAAGGCTTGGCATTACACGAAAGACACTTCATAAAAAATTAAAAAAATACGGTGTCATGGACTGACCGGTTGATTTTTATTTTACATAGACTGAATCAGAATCGGAAAAATGGATTGTTCTTCCTTTCATGCCCTATAGTAGATGCCGGCCCATGTCCTGGGTATACCCTTAAGTCATCACCCAGAGTAAATATTTTTGAAGCAACCCCCTTGATCAGGCCTTCATAATCACCACCCGGAAAATCAGTTCGACCGATAGAGCCAGCAAAAAGGGTATCGCCTGTAAAAACCGCACCTGGAGCAAAAAGAGATATACCGCCCGGGGAATGACCCGGCGTATGGATAACCGGTATTTTATATTCCCCTGCAATTAATACTTGTCCGTCGTCGAGATATCCGTCCGGAGTAAAATTAATCAACGGAACGTCGGCAGAATGTAACAAGACAGGAGCCTTTGTTATCTCTCTGAGTTCAGCCGCGCCGCCTGTGTGGTCAAAATGCCCGTGGGTAAGTACAATCATTACGATCTTGAGTTTTTCTTTCGTAATCTCTTTTACAATATTTATAACATCTCCGCCAGGATCAATAACCATGCCTTCTTTACTGTTGAGACATCCCAGTATGTAACAATTTGCCTGCAGCGGCCCAACAGCCATCTTTTTTAACACTTAAAAGCCTCCCGATTATCATATGGTAATAAAAATAGTGTCTTCATATTTTAAGTCAATAGCAATGGAATATCAATTCATTGATCGACGCCTGAAACTATGTTAGGATTTCTGTCTGTTTCAAACAACTAATGCTTTAGGAGTTTTCAAATGGACAAGGAACTGCTTTTCATAACAGTGATAGGAGCTGACAAAAAAGGGATCGTTGCCAAGGTATCCAATCTCCTTTACAGGTGCGATATTAACATAGAAGATATAAACCAGAGAATAATGGGAACATATTTTGTCATGACCATGCTTGTTGACATGAAGGAATCTAACTTGAGCCTTGAAAAGGTAAGGGAAGAACTGGAAAAGATCGGGGAAGAGCTGAAGCTGAAAATCCAGATACAACATGAAAATATCTTTAAGATGATGCACAGGATATAAAAAAATGCCCATATCCGTAGAAGAAGTCTTTGAAACTGCAAGCATGATCCTCTATCAAAACCTTGATATCAGGACCACAACATTGGGGATAAACCTTAAGGACTGTATAGATAATGACTTTCATCGGTTTACGGAAAAGGTCTATGATAAAATCAGTTCAAATGCGATCAGACTCGTGAAAAAGGCAAAGGAGCTTGAAATAAAATACGGCATCCCCATTGTTAATAAAAGGATATCTATTACTCCGGTCAGCCTGATAATGGAAACTCATTGCGAAAAAGAAAAATTCATTGAGATGGCAAAGACGATGGACAGGGCAGTTGAAGAAGCCGGAATAGATTTTTTAGGAGGTTTTGGCGCAATTGTCCACAAAGGCCTTACAAGGTCAGACAAGATGCTGATCGATTCGCTCCCGGATGTCCTTTCAGTAACGGAAAGGGTCTGTTCATTTTTAAACGTTGGGACAAATACAGCCGGGCTCAACCTGGATGCAATAAACCTGATCGGACCCATGCTCAAGGAAACAGCAAAGAAGACAAAGGACGCTATTGGATGCGCCAGGTTTGTGGTTTTCGCCAATGCGCCTGAGGATAATCCTTTCATGGCCGGGGCATTTCATGGCATCGGAGAGCCGGATATGACTCTTAATATCGGCATAAGCGGCCCGGGAGTGGTTAATAGCGTAGTGGATAAAAACAGAGGTTGTGATCTGACACAGCTTTCCGAAATAATTAAGCGTACGGTTTTCAAGATAACGAGGAGCGGTGAGTTGATAGGCAGGGAACTTGCTCAAAACCTTGACATTCCTTTTGGCATTGTTGATATTTCCCTTGCACCCACAACAGCAACAGGGGATTCAGTTGCAAATATCATTGAGGCATTCGGCATTGAATCAGTCGGGGCGCATGGTTCTACACTCGCTGTGGCGCTTTTAATGGATGCGGTCAAGAAGGGCGGAGCAATGGCAAGCGGGAATGTAGGAGGGTTAAGCGGGACATTTATACCAATAAGCGAGGACACAGGGATGATAAATGCGGTTAAGAACGGTTTCTTAAGTCTCGACAAACTTGAGGCACTGACATCAGTATGTTCAGTAGGTCTGGATATGTTTGCAATACCGGGCGACACCCCCGAAAGCACGATAAATGCCATTATAGCCGATGAACTGGCGATCGGGGTTATCAATAACAAGACAACCGCTGTAAGAGTAATTCCTGTTCCTGGCATGAAAGAAGGTGATTCCGTGGATTTTGGCGGGCTTCTTGGTGAGGCACCTATCATGAGGGTAAACAAGGGCTCATCGGCAGATTTTATGAAAAGAGGCGGCAGAATGCCGGCCCCTGTTACAAGTTTAAGAAACTGATAAATTATTCTTCATAGAGTTATAAATGCTTAAGTTCATAGAATTATTAAATATACGGTTTGAAATAAAGAGGTTTCAACACGGAGTTCGCGGGGATTTATATAAAAAAACCCTCCGTTTCCGAGGTTAGCTGTATTTTTGGGATTTTCTATACGCATAAGGATATTTATCTTTAGTTTTTAATAAGTTATGCCGATTTATTAACCAGCTCATATCATTTTTAATAAATTGATTAAAGGAATATTCATATGAGTGAGAATCCTGTAAATCTTTCAGTTGATGGAACCGCGCTGCCTCACAAATTTGATATCAACAAATTCAGAGAATTTATACTTAGTAATGAAGAATGGCTCATGAAGCGCATTCTGCATTATGCAAAGGAGCGCGGCTATTCAAAGTACACATCAACGCTCATGGAGGCATGGCGTTTATCCATATCAGGCATTTCAAAGGCTATGCTTTCATCCTGTTTGAACGATCTGGAATTATCCCCGGATGAGAATTACTCCATAGACCCTGCTGCATCTTTCGGTATACTCGAGGCAAAGCGCCATCGTGAGCGCGGTGTCAGCCTTTCCATGTTTCTTGGTTTCCTGAAATACTACAGGCAGTCTTACATGGATCTGTTAAAGCATAAAATAAAATCCGGGCAATACAGAGATACATGCAGACTAAAGATAGAACGGTTCTTTGACCGGATGGAACTGGGTTTTTGTACCGAATGGTGTTCCCAGACCGAAAATAATAAGGTATCAGAACTTCAGGATAAAAACAGACAGATTACCAATGAAAGAAACAGGTATCTCACTATTTTTGAAACTATCCATGCCCCGGTTGTGTTGATAGATGAAAACAACAGGATAGAAAATTTTAATCAAGCATGGACTGAACTTTTCGAAGAGTCTTCTACACCAGGATCTATTTACTACAACAGGGATATGACTCCTGAGAAAAAAACACCATGGTTTATAGATGAAATAATCCCGCTTATTGGGGTTAATACCTCTAATTTTACACTTGAAAAGATGCTGGTCACCAAAAAGGGCGCAAAGTATTTCCAGATTCGAATAAAAAAAATGCTTGATATCAGTGATAAATACCGCGGCATAGTGATTATACTTAATGATTTAACCGAACATAAAAAGGCTGAGAAGGATAAAATACTCAAAGAAAAACTGGAAGGTGTTCTGGAAATGGCTGGTGCAGTGTGTCATGAAATAAATCAGCCTTTGCAGGTACTGCTGGGCCAATCAGAGGTACTCAAATTAGAATCCGAAAAAGATATGCCCATCAATAAAAACCTGGCGGTAATCACCTCGCAGGTAACAAAAATAGGCGAGATTACAAGAAAGCTTATGAACATAACAAAATATGAGACCAAGCCCTATCTGAAAGGGACAATTATAGATATCGAAAAGGCATCGCCTGGTAAAGATATTAAAACCAAATAAAGTGAGAGCAATATGTCAATACTTATTGCAGAGGATGATCCTGTTTCCAGGGCGCTCCTTTCCAAAACCCTTAAAAAATGGGGATACAATATTTTTGCTGCAAATGACGGTCTTGAGGCATTGGAACTATATAAAAATAACGATATCAGCATTGTCATTTCCGACTGGCTGATGCCCAATATGGATGGTCTTGCATTATGTGAAGAAATCCGCAAATTCATAAAAAACAATTATGTATATATAATTATAATAACATCAAAAGAGCAAACCTCAGATATAAAAGAGGCCCTTGATAAAGGGGCGGATGATTATATTACAAAGCCTCTCGATATTGAAAGATTGAAGGCAAGCATTAAAACAGCGCGCCGTATAATATCCCTTTCCGAAAATCTGAACCATGAAATCGAACAGAATCGTTTGCTTCTAGATAATATGCAAGAAGGGTTATTAAAAGTGGACAAATATGGCGTTCTGTCCTTTGTGAATGATAGCCTTTGTAAAATGCTTGGATATTCAAAAAAGGAACTTCTTGGGCAACATGTCAGGCTTCTGCAAGAAAAAGAAGAAAAAAATAAAATGCAGGAAAGGTTGGTTCGAAGAAAACAAGGCATAAGTGACTCATACGAAATGAACTATATTACCAAAGGAGGTAATGCCATACCCACTATCGTTTCGGCAAAACCTGTCATCAATTCAAACGGACAGTATGATGGGACAGTTGTTGTTATTACGGATATATCAAGGATAAAACAGGCCGAACAGGAAAGAAAATTGATCGAAGCACAACTTCGTCAGTCTGATAAAATGGCTTCGATCGGGCAATTAGCAGCAGGGGTTGCCCATGAGATTAATAACCCTACCGGGTTTGTAAGCAGCAACCTTAATACCCTTTCAGGCTATATCAACAATTATAACGCTCTTTTATCTGAATACAGAAATCTGATAAATCAAATAGAGGCGGAAGGGGAAAAAAGCAGATATAAAAATCATTTTGAAAAAATAAAGGCACAGGAAGACGGTATGGATATCGACTTTATAATGGACGATATATCCAACCTGATTCAGGAGAGCAGAGAAGGGACAAACAGAATAAAAAAGATAGTTCAGGATTTAAAGGATTTTGCCCATCCAGGAGAAGATAAACCAAAATATGCTGACATTAACAAATGTATTGATTCGACGCTTAACATTGTATGGAACGAAATAAAATATAAGGCTCAGGTAACAAAGGACTACGGGCAAATCCCGGATATTTTATGTTACCCCCAGCAACTGAATCAGGTGTTTGCCAACATTTTGGTCAATGCAGTTCAGGCTATTACGAATAAGGGAGAAATCAGTATAAAAACGGGTTTGTTAAACGGAAGAATAGAAATTACTATAAGTGATACAGGCTCCGGCATACCAAAAGAAAATATCAGCAGGATATTTGAGCCATTTTTTACCACTAAAGAGGTCGGTAAAGGCACAGGTCTTGGTCTTAATGTGGCATATAATATTATTAAAAAACATAACGGTGAGATTACATTAAAAAGCAAAGAAGGACATGGCTCATCATTTATTATAACTCTACCCTGCAACAATACAGATGAAAGCCTAAAACCAGGTAAATAAATTTAAAATGGCAGCAGGGAATGTTATTAATTCACCTTATAAAGAGAAAAAAATATGGAACTTAAATACAAGCATACAATCCTGGTTGTGGATGATGAGATATCTATTACCAAGTCACTTAACCGATTATTCCGGAAAGAAGAGTTTAACATACTTGAGGCAAACAGCGGATCAAACGCTCTTGAAATATTAAAAAACCTTGAAAAGCCGGTGTCAGGGATTATCTCCGATCAGCGTATGCCCAACATGACAGGGTCGCAATTCATGCAAAAGGCAAAAAAGATCGTTCCTGACGCCTTCAGGATATTACTTACCGGGTATTCGGATATTAACGCCATTATTGATGCCGTAAACATAGGTGAAATACACAAATATATTTCAAAACCATGGAATGATTCCGAGCTTATATTCCAGGTACGCGAAATGCTCTTCCAATATGAATTGAAACTGGAAAATAAGAGGTTAAATAACATCATAAAAAAACGAAACAAGCAGTTAAAGGAAATTAACATATCTCTTGAACAGAAGGTAGAAGAAAGAACCAAACAGATAGAGAAAAAAAACCGAGAACTTGAACAGACCCTGTATAATACAGTAAGGGCATTTGCATCACTGGTGGATAACAGCGCCCCTGCAATTGCAGGCCATGGAAGGCGTGTCAGCCTCTTTTCAAAACAGATAGCACAATACCTGAATCTCTCCGAGATAGAGATAATGAACGTAGAAATTGCAGCATTGTTACACGATATAGGTAAAATAGGCCTTCCAGAAAAATTGTTTATACTTGAAAATTCAAAAATGTCCGAAGAAGAAAAGAAGCTTTACATCAAACATCCTGAAGAGGGTCAGGGAATAGTCAGGTTTATAAACAAGCTTGATCACGTTGGATTGATCATCAGGTCACATCATGAAAGATATGATGGTAAGGGTTTTCCGGATAAGCTCAGCGGAGATTTTATTCCAATAGAATCCCAGATTATCTCGGTGTCGGACAGATATGATAAGATTGTATACCTAGGGATAGACAAAGACAGATGTATAAAAGATTTTTTAAAGGAGCGCAATATAACGCGGGACCGCTTTTCACAGGATACACTTATCAAGGCTGCAGCTGCTCTTTATATCAAAAAAAATGAGCTGATTGAATATGGGCCTGATGCGGTAAAGGCCTTTTCAGTTTTTATTGAAAAACAGGGCGTCAAAGATGAAGATGAAAAAGAAATACCAATCGAAAAAATTACAGCAGGTATGGTGCTTGCAAGATCTCTATACACAACAAATGGCAGATTTATCCTGTCCTACAACACCAAACTTACCCCTGACATTATTAAGAAACTTAAGTTACTCAACACTCATAACCCCATAGCCGGAAACCTATTTATCAAAAAGAAATAGATAAAAAGAGAATAATGCATGAACAATAATGAATTAAGACGTAAGCTTGATAAAATTGAGAATCTGCCCACTCTTCCTGCAATTGCCATGGATGTCAACAGATTGTTACAGGATTACAATACCTCTGTAAGACAGCTCAGCGGTGTAATAGAGAGCGACCAGGCAACAGCCGCTAAAATATTAAAACTTGTCAATTCTGCCTTTTTTGGACTCAGGTCAAAGGTCGGAAATATCCCTCATGCTATTACGCTTTTGGGTTTTAATACTGTCCGGAATGCAGTAATATCCGTTTCTGTAATCAAGGGATTATCAAATCTTACAGGCATGGAAGATTTTAATATAAGCGACTTCTGGACCCACTCTGTATCTGTGGCCGTTGCCAGTAAACACATAGCGGATACGACACGCCTCCATAATGCAGATGATTGTTTTATAGGAGGTCTCCTTCATGATATTGGAAAACTGATCCTGATAAATAATTTCGAATCTCTTTTTAAAGAGATATGGGAACTTAAGAATAAAGAAAACATTACATTCTTTGAAGCGGAAAAAAAGATTGATTCAATGAATCATGCTCAGATCGGGGGATATCTGGTATCAAAATGGAAACTTCCAAATGCCCTGTCTGACGCCATTTCAAGACATCACTCCATCTCAAATATGGCAGTTGATGTGGACTTATTGAAAATAATCCATTCTGCGGATCTCATCATTAACAATCTTGACCCGTCAGGGGAAAATGCATTCGATAATTTAAATATCCCCGATGATATAGCGGCTAATATCAGAAAGGGTTATCAGAACACTGATGATTGGTTTAATACCCTGATAAAAGATATTGGTGAAGCCTGCCGGTTTTTTGCAGAAGGGGAAAAACTTAATGGATAGATATACAATATTGGTTGTTGACGATGAAGAGTACGTCATAAACAGCCTAAAAAGATTATTACACAGAGACGGGTATAGGATTTTAACGGCCTTAAACGGTAATGAAGG
>CAZSZQ010000042.1:0-21496 GCA_964610475.1 uncultured Desulfatiglans sp. | reverse complement strand
TATATCGGATAAAAATATCCCCGTTACTATCAGGATGGCACTTAATTCCCTCTTAACCGGTATATGTAACAAGGGATCAACAGCTAAATGAAATATTTAATTATCATAGTTACATTTTTATTATATTTTATCGGATCAACTGCCCCTTCATATAGCAGAACCTTTAAGGATGCTGTTGAGAGGGAGGTTGTCATTCGACATAACCCTGTCCGTATCATACCACTTGCCCCCAGCCTTACAGAGATACTCTATTATCTGGGCCTGGGAGAGAGGGTCGCAGGTGTAACTACATACAGCTATTATCCTCCTGAAGCCCTTAAAAAACCTCAGGTTGGTGGTTATCATGATCTGAATATAGAGAAGATAATAACCCTTAACCCTGATCTTGTAATCGGCACAAAAGATGGAAATAATCCCGGGATTGTTGATCTTCTTGAACAGGCGAAGATACCGACATATATTGTAAACCCCAGGAATATTGTCGAGGTAATTGAGACAGTGCGTATCGTTGGGCGTCTCTGCGATGTAGAGGATAAGGCAGATCAGCTTGCAGACGGTTTGACACAGAGACTTGAGAGGATCAGGGAAGCTATAAAAGGAAAGGAAAAACCACTTGTCTTTTTACAGATAAATCTGCACCCTATAATGAGTGTTAATAAAAATACCTTTCACCATGATATTATCTCAATAGCAGGCGGCATCAATATGACAGCCGATTCAACTATCAGCTATCCGCGGATCAGCATAGAGGAGCTGTTCAAGCGTAAACCGCAGGTGCTTATTATATCCTCCATGGACAGGAGCGGCGAGTTTGAAAAGGCAAGGCAGGAATGGCTGAAATTGAAATCAATACCTGCTGCAAAAGAGGGAAGGGTTTACCTTATTGACTCTGATCTTATAGACAGGCCATCACCAAGGATCATTGACGGGATAGAGGAGATGGCAAGGATGATTCATCCGGAAGTGGAGTGGGGGAGTGTCAATGATCAATGATCAGATTTATAAGTATTCAAAATTCAAGATTGAAAATACAAAATTAAAAAACAGATAAATATTGAATCTGCAAATTTGAATAAAAATATATGAACAAAGAATATAAAATAAAAGGTATGCTGACACCGGGAAAAATTATTACTGTAACTGGAATATTGTTCATTGTTCTGGTTGCGGTTATTGTATTTTCTCTGGTGCTGGGTACAGCCGATGTGTCAATGAAACAGGTAATTGGCCTCATTAGAGGTACTGTATCACAGGACGATTCTGTCAGGCTTATTATTTTCAAAATCAGGCTTCCAAGAATATTCCTGGCTGGGCTGGTAGGCTTTGCCCTTTCACTTGGCGGTGTTACATTTCAGGCCATACTCAGAAACCCCCTTGCAGACCCATTTGTCCTGGGGGTATCGAGCGGTTCCGCATTCGGGGCGGTTCTTGCCATAACCTTCGGTTTGAGTTTCAGTCTGGGTGTACCGGTTATGTCCTTTATGGGCGGGCTTTTAACCATCTATCTTGTAATGTCACTTGGCGCAAGGAAGATGGGCATGGAATCATCAACCATACTCCTCACAGGGGTTATAGTTAATGCCTTTTTTACTGCGATAATAATGTTTTTTATATCCACATCCGCTGATGACCGTCTTCATACAATGCTTTTCTGGCTCTATGGAGACCTGAGCCAGGGGCAGTATACCCAGCTTTTTATTATCGCACCATTCATCATACTTGTTGCCATCCTGATCTACAGTTTTTCAAAAGACCTGAATATTATTACAACAGGTGATGAAAATGCCTCTCTTTTAGGCGTCAATGTTGAACTCACAAAAAAGATAGGTCTTATTTCGGTCTCACTTATTATGGGTCTTGTTGTTGCTTTTTCAGGGCTTATCGGTTTTGTGGGGCTGATTGTGCCTCACCTGGCACGTATGGCGTTCAGATCAGATCACAGGCTACTCATACCTGTTGCATCCATAGGTGGTGCAATCTTTCTAATTGCTGCTGATACACTTGCACGTACTATCATCTCCCCGAGTGAACTCCCTGTGGGAGTAATAACAGCCTTTTTGGGGGCACCTTTCTTTTTAATACTTTTAAGGAAAAGAGGCAGTCAATGGAGCCGCTCCTGAAAATAGACGACATAAGTTTCAGATATAAGGATAAGCAGGTACTTGAAGGTGTAAGCCTTGATGTCAATCCTGGTGAGATCATTGGTATCCTTGGCCCTAACGGGTCAGGAAAAAGTACACTGCTCAGAGTAATTGATGGGATACTTATGCCACAGAGCGGTGAAATGTTTATCAACGGTAACCCCTATAACAGACTCAGCAGAAAATCCCTGGCAAGGGAAGTGGCCATGGTTGCGCAGGAGCACCATTTCAGGTTTTCTTTTTCATGCATAGAGGTAGTGATGATGGGCAGGTTTCCTCACCTGAAACAGATGCAGTTTGAAGATCATCATGATCTAAGTATAGCGATCGATTCCCTTAAAGCAACCCATGCCCTGGAGTTTGCTGAACGTTCAATACATGACCTTTCAGGCGGTGAAAGGCAAAGGGTTCTTATAGCAAGGGCGCTTGCCCAGGAACCAAAGGTAATACTTTTGGATGAACCCACATCGTTTCTTGATCTGAAATTCAAAAGGGAGGTATTCAGGCTTGTCTCATCTCTCAGTAAAGAAAAGTGGCTGGCTGTGGTTATTGTCTCCCATGATATTGACCTTGTTTCACAGTACTGCAACAGGATCATCCTGTTAAAGGGGGGTACTGTTTATCGGACCGGTGCCCCTGATGAAGTTATAACATCAGGTAATATCGAGGATGTTTACGAATGCCCTGTACTGGTAGATAGTAATCCGCTGTCAGGCAGGCCAAGGGTGAGTGTGAGATAAAAGAAAGGTGAAAGGCACAAAGCTCAGGGCACAGGGTTTTCCTTGCGCCACTTGTCCTGCCATAGTTTTAACGACAGCGGATGCGCCCTGAGCCGGATTATAATACCATTATGGTCGTTTAATCGTTTATAACAAATAGGCGGTTTCGAAAGGGAAAAACCATGTTCGAATTTTTTATCAAAGGTGGGCCTGTTATGTACCCGCTGTTATTATGTTCTATTATTTCTTTAACAGTTATAATAGAACGCGCCATTTTCTGGATTGGTGTGGGTATGCGTAAAAACCATGCACTTGTTGATGAGGTGCTTGATCTATCCCGAAAAGGTGACTGGGAAAATATAAGGCTGAAGGCGGCAGGCTCAAAAAATTATGTGATAAGGGTATTGATAAGCGGGATACTCCACAGAGAATATTCCTTAAGCAAGGCCATGGAATCTGCTGCATCCGACGAGATAGACAGGATGGGAAGGTTTATGGGTGTGCTGGACACAATGATAACAGTTGCTCCAATGCTCGGCATACTCGGGACTGTCCTTGGGATTATAGAGTCATTCAGCATGCTTAATTCTTTCGGTGTTGAAAACCCCCAGGCTGTTACAGGCGGTATAGCGGAGGCGTTGATTACGACAGTGGCGGGTCTCATAATAGCCATAGGTACGGTCTTCCCGTATAATTATTATAATTCTCTTATAGACAAGGCAGCCAAGACAATAGAAAAATATGCCACCAGTTTTGAGATTGTGTATGAACGTATAGTGATGGCTGATGATATAAAGGATCAGGCGAAATGAAAGTAAAACTGCCCACAACCCACAGGAAAAGCCGTATTGAGATGCTGCCCCTTATGGATATGGTCTTTCTGCTTCTTGTGGTCTTCATATACACGATGCTTTCTATGGCTGTCCACCGGGGTTTGAAGCTGGATCTGCCACAATCCGAATCCGCTGATCCTGAAAAACAGTTGATCCTGTCAGTATCCATTGATGAAAAAGGGCTTATATACATAGATAAACAGGTGGTGAGTATGGATAAACTCACTGAAACCCTTTTTGTGATGACCCATGATAAAAAAGACCCTGGAGTACTTCTTTTTGCTGATAAAAAGATCCCTTATCAGGAACTTTTCAATGTCCTGGATAAGATAAAGCTGGCAGGACTTACAAGGATATCCCTTCAGGCAGAGGCTGAAAAGTAGATGAAGAGGATCATGGTAGCGGCTTTTATTGCCATCATGTCTCATGCCATGATATTTACCATGAACCCTTCATGGTTATCCGGAAAGAAAATATATGATAAAAGGCCCCGGGATATAACTGTTACCATGTCCTATAAAAAAAAACCGGCTCCTCCGAAATTGCCACCCAAAGAGACCGTTAAGAAGATAAATAAAAAAGAGGTAATCAAACCAAGGGAAATTATTAAAACACCTGCGCCTGTTAAGGTAGAAGAAAAGGCTGTTGCCCCTGAACCTCAGGATCAGCAAGAGACGGCTATACAGGAGGATGTTTCCAATTCTGGGTCTGCTGCAGGTGAAGAGGTAGAAACTCAGCCATCTGAAATAGAAACAGTGGCACCCGCAATTATTACTGAAGCCGAACCTTTATACAAGGTTAATCCTGAACCTCCCTATCCGAAAATAGCAAGGAAAAGGGGCTACCAGGGTATAGTAATCCTGAGCGTGCTGGTTAACAAAGAGGGCAGGGTAGACAATTTATGGGTCTTTGAGTCAAGCGGATATAATATACTCGATAACGCGGCATTTGATGCCGTGAAGGAGTGGCTATTTGAACCCGGCAGAGAGGGTGATACACCCGTTGAAATGTGGGTACAGGTGCCGGTGAAATTTATAATAAAATAGCGGTCTACGGTTTTCGGTCTAAGGTTTAAGGGAAGACAGGTTTAAAAAATTTTTTTCCGTATACCGTAAACCTAAAATCGTAAACCAGTTGGCATATGAAAAGAATTGATTAGTAAGAAGGATATGAAATTTTATGTCTAAATCGATAATGTTCCTGGGCACCGGCAGTGATGTGGGTAAATCCATAACAACTGCGGCGTTCTGCCGGATATTGAAACGGCGCGGGTATAATGTTGCACCATTCAAGGCCCAGAACATGTTCAATAACTCATATGTTACTGTTGAAGGCGGTGAGATAGGACGCGCTCAGGTGGTTCAGGCCGAGGCAGCAGGGCTCCTTCCATCGGTACATATGAATCCTGTTCTTCTGAAACCTTCAACAGAGCTGGGGGCACAGATAGTGCTCCAGGGAAAGGTTTTCAGCCAGATGAACGCTGCAAAATACCATGAATACAAGCCATTGCTCAGGAAGAGCGTTATGGAGTCATACAATATACTTGCGGGCTGGCATGATGTTATCGTTATAGAAGGGGCAGGAAGCTGCTGCGAGATGAACCTGAAGAAAAAGGATCTGGTGAATCTCCCCATGGCAGAGATGGCAGGGGCAGCATGTATCCTTGTGGCTGATATAGACCGGGGTGGTGTATTTGCACAGTTGATAGGGTCATATAATCTGATGACCTCAAAAGAAAAAAAGATGATCATAGGATTTATTATCAACAAGTTCAGAGGTGACCCGGCACTATTTACGGATGGGATTGAATATATAGAAAAAAAGACCGGGAAACCTGTGCTCGGACTTGTTCCTTACTTTCATGACATACAGATTGATTCTGAGGATTCTGTTATTGTTCAGTATGATAAATATACCATGAAGCCTGTTACGAAAAAGACTGTAAATATTGCTGTAATAAGGCTGCCTGCCATTTCGAACTTTACTGACCTTGAAATACTGAATATGAAAAATGATATTGTTGTTAACTATCTCTCGAATAAAAAAGACCTCACAGATGACTATGACTGCCTGATAATACCGGGGACTAAAAATGTCATGGAAGATATGGCGTGGTTATCCAGAACTGGCTGGAAAAAGAGGATTAAGGAGTTTGCTTTTAAAGGGAAATGCATACTGGGTATATGCGGCGGTTATCAGATACTGGGTAAAAAAGTATATGATCCATATCGTGTGGAATCGAGCAGGAAAGAGATATCAGGTTTGGGCCTGCTTCCTGTCGAAACTTCTCTTGAGGCAGACAAGGTGGTTAGAAAGGTTACTGGCAGGAGTTTGAAAAATAATAAATTGGTTGAGGGCTATGAGATACATATGGGGCAGACCAGGATAATAAAAAACGGCGGTATACCATTTTTAAAACTTAAAGAAGGAAATGGTCAAGAATGGTTTATTGATGGCTGCTACCTTAACGATGAGGGAATAGCAGGTACATATCTGCACGGGATATTTGATTCACCGGGATTCAGAGGTGAGTTTTTGAACAACATACGGCGAAAGAAAAGGCTTAAGGAGAGAAAACCTGGAAAGGGGAGAATAGCACGTTTCCGAGAATATGACCGGCTTGCGGATCATTTTGAGAAATTTTGTGATGTGGAAAAAATTGTGGATGGTGCAGGGCTCAAGGTGCATTGTGATAATAATATTAAAAAATGCAGACATATAGGGAGTCCTTTCTGCAATACAGAATAGTAACATCTGAAAGCTGATATCTAATATGCCTGCCTTGTGCCAGTCCGTTAAAGGTATAAATGGAACGTTAAACAAAAATGCCGGCACATTTCATTACTCCCTTGCCTTAATAATCTCTATTGCCTTTGCCGGAATAAAAATCTTATTGATATCAGGGGCGTATACAGTAATGCCTCCGGTCCTGTATACTTTGTCACCCTTATATATAATATCCTTGTTAACAGGTATCCTAACGCCGCTTGTTTCAAAAACATAACCTGTTTTATCATTTAATAGTTTAAATTCAGGGAAAACAGTTCCAACCTCTGTAAAAAGTTTGCTTTTCAGCAATGTTAGATCAAATCCCATTATGCTCGCAAGATCAAGAGCTATCTGTGTATTATCGATATTTCCTGTGAAGGATTGAGATTTTTGAAAAGGGTAAATCCACAGGGGAACATCCGTACCGGTGTGGCCAGATGAAGTCCAGCCCAATATAGTAAAATTTCTGCTGATATAATCCGCTACAGCATAGCTGTTTTTTTTCATTTTAATAATTTCATCAGCCTGGTTGTCATCAAGTGTCAAATTCCATTTTGTCCTGAAGATATCCTGTATCTCCTGTATGGTGGCCTGATTATCATTATACACAAGGTTCAGCAGACCCTGGATAGTTATTTCTGCATTTTTTATAGGAGACAGCAGATCCTCAAGGGACAGGGATGAATATTTACGGGATAGAATGCTATTATTACCAATACTTAAACCTCCGGTATCATGATCAGGGAATATGATCACAAGTGTATTACCATCCTTTTCGGCAAAATCAACAGCCCTGCCTGCAGCCTCATCAAAAGCAAGAAATTCGGTTACCATAAAAGCAGGATCATTGTCATGCCCCCCATAATCCACATGGCTTCCTTCCACCACTAGAAAAAATCCCTTTTTACTCTTTGAAAGGATCCCGATTGCCTTTTCGGTCATTTCGGCGAGAGATGGCTGAAGAGGATTAAACTCGTCTCTGTTTATATCCGGAACAAGGTCTTTATCATTAAATATTCCCCAGACGTTTTCGTCTGCAATACGATCCAGTTCATCCCTGTTACTGATAAATCTGTACCCTCTTTCTTCAAGAATATGAATGAGGTTTTCAGAGTCCCTGCGGGCTCCGTGCCACACTTTCCCATCCTTTGATTGGTATGATTCTCCCACCGGTAAAAGGTAGCTGATCCCCCCGCCAAACACCACATTGATATCCTGGTAAGCCATCTGTTCCATAATATCATCATACATCATCCGCCCTGACACGTGTGCTGCAAAAGCGCCCGGTGTAGCATGAGAGACAACAGCAGTAACAACGATCCCTGTTGACTTTCCGATAAATTTTGCGCCCTCCAGTATCGATGGGACAGGTTCATAGGGGAGTGCATCTGGTTTGAATCCTGTCAGCAGATCATCAACCCTCGGGCCCACTCCCAGAAATCCGTCTGTTGTCTTATGCCCGGTAGCAAAGGCGGTAGCTGCTGCTGCAGAATCGGTAACAACAGAGTTTGCCGAGTGTGTCCTGACTGAACCGGAATTAAGTCTGTCCAGATGAAGTGCTGATCTCTTGTAAAATCGCGCAAGGGTTTGTATGCCCATGGAGCACCCATCCGGGACCATTACTATTATGTTTTGATATCTGGTGTCAGCTTTAACATCACTGTGACCGGATGGTTTCTTATGTGCAGCACACGCTGACAGTATAAACAGGCTGTAAATAAATATGATCAGAAATGGTCTGAGATGTATTTTCATAGGTGCAATTTCCCCGAACAAAATAAAAATCCTATATCAGGACTATTAAATTCTTGCAAAGAAATTTTGTATAATTTAAAAATGAATACATAATCCTTATATTAAAAAAGGAGATATTCAAGATGACTGTAGTAGAGGTCTTTTCAGGGATTTGCGGGTTTACTATGGAAGGTATTGTATGAAATTATTTTTACTCCTGTTATTCTGGACCCTGTGGTATATCAACTTCTCTGCAAAATCTATCACGTCACCTTTGATGCCTCTTATTGAAGACGAGCTTCTTATCAGCCATGCGATGGCAGGTGTTCTGTTCTTCTGTTTCTGGATAGGAAATACCATATCGGTATTTTATGCAGGATTCATGTCGCTTAAAATAGGTTATAAGCGCTCCATTCTTATCTCCTTTTATGGTATGACCATTACATTTATTCTTTTAAAAATTGCATCATCATACACGGTTTTCGCCCTGTTTTCCTTTTTCCTGGGACTTGCTTCAGGCATATATCTCCCCTGCGGGATACCACTTCTTACTGCGGTCTTCAAACCTGAACACTGGGGAAAGGCCATCTCTGTTCATGAGACAGCAGCGGGTTTCAGCATGCTGACTGTTCCCTTTATAGTGGCCCTTGTCATTTCTTACACGAACTGGAAGTCTGTATTTTTCATAATGAGCGGGGCATGTCTTATTGTGGGTATTATTTTCCATCTTTTTTCTCCTGACCCGAGACCGCAAAAGGAAGAAAAGACCGGGATGATGTATATTATCCGCAGAAAGGATTTCTGGATCATGACTGTTTTATGGTCTTCATGCGCTATTGCCAGTATGGGCATATACAATGTTGTTCCGTTGTATCTTGTTAAGGAACGGGGCATTCAGATAGAGGCGGCCAATACTATATTCGGCATATCAAGGATAGGCGGATTTATCGCCATGATTTCCGTAGGATTCATTATTGACCGTTTCAATCTCAAGAAAGTGCTGCGTATTCTTATTATAGCAACAGGCATTTCTACAATAGCCATAGCCGTGATCAATGTCCCATGGCTTCTAAGTATTATGCTATTTCTACAGGCAACATTTAGTGTTGTGTTTTTCCCGGCCGGTCTTGTTGCTATTTCAAAATTGACTACTCTCGCTGAGCGAAGCGTCTTTACAGGCATCCTGATGAGTATGTCCGGGATCATAGGCCCGGGTCTTTCTCCTATCATACTGGGAGCTGTGGCTGATGTATGGAGTTTTCAGACAGGTATACTTGGTGCGGGTATTATCATTACCTCAGCATGCCTGCTTATGAGATATCTGAAGGAGGTTTAAAATATATCAAGGACGGTAAGCTGCGACCGGTTGACACCGTCTTATGTTAAAAGTATTCAAGTAAGGTCCTTAACCTTTTCCATTGAAGCACTACAATAACACATAAGATAATGCTCATTACCAGGCTTGCGATTCCTATTTTCAGGGTTATCTGTATCCGTTTTTGTTCCTGTTCTCGTATGTTCTGAACAATTAATACCTGCATCTGAAATAATTCATCAATCTTTTTTATAACCGGTTCAATAACAGGATGCAGATCCTTATTAACGAATTCTGCCAGAGAGTTATGATCTCCTTTGTTTAGAATTTCGGTGAGTACCTCTAATTTATTATCAGCTGCCTTGAGTAATCCGCGGAGCTCATTTACCTTCTCTTTTTCTTCCTCAACTAGGTAAGTTTTAAGATAAGCATCCCATATTTCCGAAATTTTATTTGAATTTGCTGCAATAGACTTTAGCCCTTCATCCAGCGAAATTTCATTATTAAGTACCTTCTTAGGAATATTAACTACAGTTATTCCATATATATCAGATAGAGACTTCAACTGTTTTAATGGTATAACCCGGTCTTCATAAACAGTTTCGAACCCCATCCCCATACTTTTAATGTTACTTATCTTGAGGACGCCCAGTCCGGCACCGAGGGATACGAATACCGCCGCCAGTAATAAAATGAAGAGCCTGCTCTTTGTCTTTGCAAACTTGTCATAAAACATATATTTTTTTTTCATTATTGAAACAGCCTCCTCTTTAAAAAATGATACCAGGGTTAATCGATATTATATTTATTTGCCAGTATTCTTAATGACCTCATATATTCGGAATGGAAGATAAGTCCTGATTTGCCGGATAAATCGCTGATGACCAGTCTCAAATAGGGCCTTATATCAATACCGTTCGGGTTTTGTTTCATATCGTTAGCTCTATCCAGGATAAGTACACTGTAATAGCTTGTGAGTATCCGGATTTTTGAATCTCTTCTCATGAGGTAGTTTCTTCCGCCGATAGTATTGATAAAAAACCCCGCATATTCATATAACATTTCCGGGGATGGATGGCCTTTTATCCCTTTTCTTTTATTGCCATCAAATGTATACCATATGTAAAAATCCCTTATCACAGATTCTATAGTCCCGTCTTCATTTTCAAGTATCTCTTTAAATAAAGATATTTTTTCAGCCCCCAGAACCCTGTAAAAATGGGCGATATTGGAAAACATTGTATAAAGAGATTCTGTTTCATTTACCAGCAGGGGTTTCTTTTCAGATAATTTTTCTATTGCTTCTTCATATACATTATATATCCCGCCCTTTATGTATTTCTTTACATACTCCTGTTCATCCAGGTGAACAAAGAAGGAGGCAATACGCCGTTCAACATCCTCAAAAGAAACCGGATTTTCAGACTCTTCCAGCCCTGACTCATCTGTGATGATTATTTCTTCTTCAGGAACCGGCCCTGTATCACCTGAAAGCCTTGTAATTGTCTTTTCAAGAGAAATGATTTTGTTTTGCAGTTTATCATTTTTTGCCTGCCATTCCAGCTTTTCCTGGTCAAGCGCTGTATCAAGATTTTTCTTATGCCTTGTTTCAAGCATGCTGAAACCCAGATAACCGATCAAAATTATGACCGCCACGCAAAAAGCAATTAATACGGGTTGCTTTTTTTCATGCGGATTTCTTATTTTATTTCGCATGGCATGCACCTTTTCATAGCCTCTGCCATAAGCACCGCCCCCTCTATTGATGGGGAAACAGGAACCCTGCTTTGTTCGAATCCCTCTATAAGCATCCTGTATCTTTCGACATGGGGTATATAGGCGATCATGGGTTTTTTTTCATTTTCATAGATCTGCCCTAATCTTGCACCAAGGTCAAGGGTTATACCTGGTAAATAGGGAAGCAGGAGCAATAATATACAATCTACATCCGGTTTTCTGCTGAGGGCTTCGGCCATGTGGATAAAATCTTCATCGGTTGCACTTCCTGTGAGGTCAAGGGGATTTCCAAGGGATGCTATCTGGCCAATACTTGGGGACAATTTTGATCTCAAATCATCCTGGTAACTGATGCTGAACTCAGAAACAGACAAATCATGTTCATAGCAATAGTCAACAGCCATTGCGCCATGTCCTCCGCTTCCTGTAATTATGCCTATTTTCCCCTTAATAGATTGCTGATAACAACTCAGGGATTCGCAGAATGAAATCATTTCCTGTTCATTTTTTGCCTCAATAACCCTGTGTTGTATAGCTATGTCTGAAAATATTTTGTAGTCCCCGCCGATACTGGCTGTATGACTGGTTACTGCCCTGAGGCCTCCTGCGCTTTTCCCGGCCTTTAAAACGACTACCGGCTTTGGACTCTTACCTGCAGCTGTCATAAAATCACGGCCTTCATTTTCCCTAAACCCTTCTATATAGAAAGTAATTACCTCCGTATCCCTGTCCTGTATCAGGTAATTGAGGAGTTCTATTTCACCAATAAAAGCCTTGTTGCCAATGCTGAGCCCCAATGATATTCCCACACCTTCACCTGAAAACTTGACCATCTGATCGACCAGGATACCGCCGCTCTGACTTACAATGGCGACATTGCCTTTTGAAGGCCTGACAATGCGTTCAGACGGAAGAAAGAAGGTATCAATCAGATCCGGGACATATAACCCCAGACAGTTGGGGCCTATAAACGGGAAATCAGCTTCCTCAGCCATTTGAAACATCCTGTCCTGGAGGTCCGATTTTCCGGTTTCTGCGAAACCGCCGGATATGACAGCCGCACCTCCGGAATTGAAAGTGATGCATTCTTTTAAGATATCGGGGCAGAACTCTGCCCTGGCCGAAATAACAGCCAGATCCACCGGTTCGGGTATTTCTGAAATACTGGCATATACTTTTATACCATGAAACATGCCGCCACGTGGATTTACAGGGTAGACTTTTACAGGCTGCCGGAAATGATTCTTGGTAAATATTATATTTGCCGGATGTCTGTCGTTTGAAAAAGATATGCCTATTACAGCTATGCTTTTAGGTCTTAACATGCGTTTAAGATTCATTTTTTAGACCTCGATTTTTCTATTGCCCTGAAATTAATCGGCACAGATTCAACTTTTGGTTAATATAGCACCCTGAATATGCCGATATTTCATAGATAATTATATTTACCATGAACATCTTTCAGCAGGCAATTAATATTGTATATAAAATTTATATTTACACATTGAATCATTTTTATTACAGGAATATGTTAATCTATATAAAGAAAAAACGGAGTTAATAATGGCTTCAAATAGAAGAAAGTTAAGTCCCTATGCTCGAGCTCATGAGGAGGTAAAAGCCGCAAAAAATGTTGTGGATACACCTCAGACCAGGTCCGATTCCTATAAACTTTCATACCTGGATGACCAGTTTATACTTCGTGATGAATTAAGACCGGTCAGACTTCAGCTTGAGCTGCTGAAACCTGAACTTATACAGCAGGAACTGGGCATAGAATCAACGATAATTTTTTTTGGGAGTTCAAGAACCCTTGATTTTGAATCAGCATCAAAAGAACTTGAAAAAGTTGAAGAAGAACTTAAAAAACAGCCCGATGACAACGGGTTGTTAATGAAACTTAATATCGCCAGGAGAGCGGTAAAAAACAGCAGTTACTATGAGGAGGCAAGAAAACTGGCAAAAATGATATCTTCTGTCTGTCAGAAGGCGGGAAAAATGTCTTATGTCATCACAACAGGCGGAGGACGGGGTATAATGGAGGCTGCCAACCGCGGAGCTCATGAATCCGGGGCAAAAAGTATTGGCCTTAATATTATTTTGCCCCTTGAACAACACCCAAATCAGTATATTACTCCTGAACTGTGTTTCCAGTTCCACTATTTTGCCATAAGAAAAATGCATTTTCTTATGAGGGCTAAGGCGCTGATAATATTTCCCGGGGGGTTCGGAACAATGGATGAACTGTTTGAAACTCTGACACTTGTCCAGACAAAAAAAATTAAACCGATCCCGATACTTCTCTTTGGCGGAAGTTACTGGAAAAGACTGATTGATTTTGATATGTTTGTGGAAGAGGGTACAATTTCATCAGAAGATCTGAGCCTGTTTAAATTTGTCGAAACCGCTGAGGAGGCATGGTCGCTTTTAAGGCAACTTGATACCGATATAATTAATGGACTGAGCTGTGAGGTAATAAATAAATGATATACACGGTGACTCTCAATCCTGCGCTGGACAGGGCAATTATTGTTGACCGCCTGCTGGACGATGATACAATGCGTGTCATTTCCGAGAAGTATTATGCCGCCGGAAAAGGCATAGATGTGTCGAGGGTTATTAAAGAGCTGGGCGGTCAGAGTGTCGCCCTGGGTCTAATCGGCGGATACGATGGGCTTCATCTTGAAGGCCTTCTGATAAATGCGGGTGTAATGACTCAACTTACAAAGATTGCCCACGAAACCAGGACCAATATCATATTAAAGGAAAAAATCAGCGGGAAACAGTATGTTATAAGTGCGAAAGGTCCTGAAATAAATCCCATTGAAATTGGCCAGTTTTATAACCATATTTTATCAATTGCTGATATGGATTATATGGTATTGAGCGGTAGTTTGCCTCCAGGAATTACACCTAATATATACGGACAGTTGATTCTGGCAGGGAGAAATAAGAGTGCCTTTGTCTTTCTAGATGCCGATGACAATGCCCTCAAGGAGTCAATAGATTTTATCCCAACAGGTATCAAGCCGAATATCCATGAGCTCTCCCGCCTGGCCGGTAGACTACTTGACTCTGATGATGAAATAATAGAAGCATGCAGATCCATTCATGAAAAGGGTATAAAATATGTCCTTGTCTCCCGTGGGAAAAAAGGATTATTATTATCAAGCAATGATGGAATAATTAAAGCTAAAGCCCCTGTCGTAGAAGTTGAAAGCACAGTCGGGGCAGGAGACTCGGCTGTTGCCGGTTTTGTTTTTGCCCATTCGATGGGAAAAAGCATCCCTGAATGCGTAAAACTTGCATGTGCTTCAGGAACTGCTACTGCTCAGACCCCCGGAACAGAATTATGCCACAGGGAGGATGTTGAAAAATTGTTGCCTCTGGTTGATCTGACTATCCTATAAAAAGTATTATTTGATTTTTTTTTAAACAATTATGATATATTTAGGCATTCAATAATCAAATCTATTGAAACATAGGAGAAAAGAAAATGACCAAAAAGAGAGTTACAAAAAAAAGAGTCACTTTTTCACTTTCTGCTCCAGGGGTAAAGGATGTTTGCCTTACAGGTTCTTTTAACAACTGGGATCTTGAAAAACATCATATGAAACAGAATGGAGAAGGTTTGTGGACTAAAACATTATTTATCCCTCCGGGCACATATGAATACAAATATTTTGTCGGAGGTGAATGGTGGCATGATCCGGCAAATGAAAATGTAATATATAACGAACACGGCACGCTAAACAGCATAATAACTGTTAAATAAATTTTACGGGCGGTTAAATTCGTAATAAGCTGAGGATGAACTTTTGTTTGATTTCATCCAGCGGATTTAGTGTATGCTGATTTTTTTCTCATTGTTACCGGTTTCTTCATTATAATTAAAGGCGCTTACATTATTGTTGAAGGTGCATCCTCTCTTGCAAGACGCTTTCATGTTTCTGATCTGGTGATTGGTCTGACAGTAGTAGCATTTGGTACCTCAACCCCTGAATTATTCGTAAGTATTATAGCCAGTATAAATGGAAATACGGACATTGCTATAGGTAATGTCCTTGGCAGCAATATTGATATAGGTGTAGTCATCATTGCGAGCCCGATGCTTTTTTGGGGTATGTTTAAAGGAAGGTGGCATTCACTGGACAGGTAGGAAGGCGTTCTTTTAATTTTTTTTATTCAGTATATGTTGCTTTTCTGATATATAAATGAACCGGTTTTAATTTTATCTTTAAAAAATCATAAAAATTGTTCAATCATATCGATTTTAAGGGGTTAAATATGAAAATAAATTTCGGGTTTTTAATAATAACATTGTTTTGTATAAATATTTTTTACATTGGAACTTCAACAGCGGATGAAATATATCTCAGAAATGGCGATAAAATTTCAGGAAACCTTGTGACCATGATGGATAAAATGCTCATCATAGAGACCTCCTATGCAGGCAAATTGACTATCAACTGGTCTGAGGTGGTAAATATAAAAACAGAAGGTGAGATATCGGTAAGAATGGATGATGACCGCCTGATCAGCGGCAATACCGGTGATGCAGAAAAGGGTTTAATAAAATTAAGTAAAAGCGGGGTTGACGGGGCTGTCTCCTTTTCTCTTGCAAACGTGGAATCCATTAATCAACCAACAGAACCTAAAGTAAAATTTAAGGCAAGGGCCAATCTGGGGCTTGCATCATTAAGGGGTAACACAGACAAGGATACAAGGCATGTTGATGGCGAGATATCTGCAAGAACAACAAACAACAGATATACCGCAGGGGGTGAACTGAATATTACTGAAAGCAGCAATATAAAGACAGAGGATAATATGCTCGGTTATCTTAAATATGATCACTTCCTGTCAAAAAGATGGTTTGCCTATGGCAATGCCCGGTATGAAAAGGACAAATTAAAGGATCTGAATCTGCGGTCCATATACGGTGTCGGATCAGGTTATCAGTTTATTGAGACACCCATAGAAAACCTCTTTGTTGAGGCGGGTATCAATTATGTGGATGAAGATTATGTTGCAGTGCCGGATGATACATTCATATCAGGCAGGTGGGCAGTCAATTATGACAAATATATCTACGATAAATCCTTTCAGATTTTTCATTTTCATGAAGGATTCGGGAGCCTTGAGGATTCTGATGACTGGTTTATAAAAAGCAGGACAGGCATAAGGGTTCCCATGTTCACGAGTATAAACGCATCGCTGCAATTTAATCTGGACTGGGATAATGACCCGGCTCCCGGAAGAAAGCATACTGACAGGGCGCTCATGTTTACCCTGGGTTATCAATTTGAATAGCCCCCGGAGAGGCTTTTATGGACTTTTTGATGAATTATGAAATAGCAGGTAACAGTATATGGAGGATTCTTTTACTGTTTACCATAATTCTTTTGTCGCTCATGACAGGCAAAATTCTGAAGCATGTTCTGAATAAATCAGGGGAAGGTTTCAGGATACAGCATCGTCTGATGATCGCCACCACCCTTGATGCCATTGCAAAGAGTTCTGTGTTTTTATTTGCCGCTATCGGTATATATATAGGCCTGACATTCCTCGATCTTCATTCAAAGGTTGAGCGCATATCCCATGTAAGCTGCGTTATTTTAATAATTATTGCTATAGGTAATTTTTTATACTGGCTTGCCGATATACCTGCCGATTGGTTCAGCAGATTTGCACTTAAAACCGAAAACACGCTTGAGGACATGATATCTCCAATTATCAGAAAAAGCCTGCGTGTAACAATAGTTATTCTTGTAGTGGTCCAGATCGCACAGACATTGAGTGATAAACCTATAACCTCGATTATTGCCGGTCTGGGTATCGGCGGTCTTGCTGTAGCCCTTGCTGCACAGGATTCCATTAAAAATTTCTTTGGTTCTATAATCGTATTTATTGATAAACCATTTGAGATCGGCGACAGGATTATCGTTGACGGAGAGGATGGCAACGTTGAGACGGTTGGTATGAGGTCCACAAAAATCAGGACGCTTGACGGCCATCTGGTAACAATCCCCAATGGCGAGCTGGCCAATAAGATGATAAGGAATATTGGCAAGCGTCCCTATATCAAACGGACGGCTAATATAACCATTACATATAACACCCCGCCTGAAAAAATCGACAGGGCCATTGAAATAATAAAAGAGATACTCAATAATCATGAGGGTATGAATGAAGAATTCCCTCCCCGGGTCTATTTCAGTGGTTTCAATGAGGATTCATTGAATATCATGGTCATATACTGGTATCACCCTCCTGATTACTGGGCATACATGGATTTTTCAGAAAGGTTCAATAAGGAAGTGTTCAGACGCTTTGATGAAGAGGGTATCGAGTTTGCATTTCCAACGCAGACCCTCTACCTTGCCGGGAACAAAATGAGGCCGGTTACCATAGGCATTGAACATGTCATCAAGTAGGAAGGAATAATTTATGAGGTTATCCGTAAATAAAATGATGTCGAAAAAGGCAGGGCTTCCGCCTGGAACCATGATCCATGTTGGTGAAAGGAGGCGTGAGAAAACCGCAATACAGGTAATCTATTACAATGATGGGATTATAGAAGAAAAGGAGCTTGATACAATAGATGAGTGTTATTCATATTGTGAAAAGCCTGGAGTAGCATGGGTTAATGTTGATGGTCTTCACGACACAGCTATAATACAGAATATAGGCACCCGATACAACCTTCACCCTCTTATATTAGAGGACATAGTAAATACCGAACAGAGACCAAAGTATGATGATATGGATGACTATCTTTTTATAGTTACAAAGATGATCAGTTATAATCCTGCTGAGGATTATATAAAGTTTGAGCAGATCAGTTTCATACTTTTAAAGAACCTTATAATATCCTTTCAGGAAGACAGGGGTGATGTTTTTGATCAGGTTAGAGAGAGGCTAAGAAAGGGGAAGGGCCGAATAAGAAAGATGGGGTCCGATTATCTCATGTATTCCCTCATGGATGCAATTGTTGACAACTATTTCGGTGTCGTTGAGAAGATAGGAGAAAAGATTGAAAACATTGAAGACGATCTTGTTGCAGAACCTGAACCTGAAACCCTCAAGATGATTTATAAACTGAAACGTGAGCTTTTGTTTTTGAGAAGATCGGTCTGGCCTTTGAGAGATATAATCAGCAACCTGGAAAGAGGGGAATCAGCCCTGATTGATGAAAAAAATCTTATCTTTTTCAGGGATATCTATGACCATACTGTCCGTGTTATCGAGACCATTGAGACATGCAGGGATATAGTCTCGGGAATGATGGATCTTTTTCTTTCAAGCGTAAGCAACAAGATGAATAACGCCATGAAGATGCTTTCGGTCTTTGCAACGGTTTTCATACCACTAACACTTGTTGCCGGTATTTACGGCATGAACTTTGAGCATATGCCTGAACTCAAGTGGCGGTGGGGATATCCTGGCGCTCTTGTATTTATGCTGATCGCAGGCCTGTTGATCCTTTTCTGGTTCAAAAAAAAGAAGATACTATAGCGCCCTGAGCCACTCCGGTTTTAATGATACATTACCTGAAATGGCCTTGTCTATCTGATCTATAGCATCCTGTTTTCCGCGTGGCAGCCTTGCCTTGATTGGCAAATAATTGGATGCATGATTGGAGAAGAAAAGCCCTCTGCTTATATTGGTATGAAAAATCATTTCTCTTAATTCTCTCAAAAGGCCGAATTCATCAGGGAGTACAAATTCACCCCTTTCATGCTCCTCATAAAGAGGCGTGCCTGGCACAAACATGACAGTGAGCGCTCCGATATAATCGGGATCCATAGCACTTAACAACTCCCCGGTTGCCTTTGCATGTTCAAGGGATTTTCCCTTACCAGCGATACCCAGAAGGACAGTAACAGAAAGTTTTATGCCTGCCTCTATTACCTTTCGACCCATTGCTATGCATTCTGTTGCTGTAGAGCCTTTGCGTATACTTTTTCTTATCTCATCATCCCCTGTCTCAACGCCAAGATAAAGTATCCCAAGCCCGTTTTCTCTCAGTTCAACCAGGTCGTTAGTAGTTTTCATCTTGATACCCTTTGTATTAGCATATGCGCCCACCCTTTTTACCCATGGCAGATGCTCCTTAATCCTGTCGAGTATCCACATCAACCTTTTTTGAGGAATAATCAGGGCATCCCCGTCCATAAGAAAGAGACGATCCTGCCGTTGCATATATCGTGCGGCATATTTTATATCGCTAAGAATGATATCGTTGTCTTTTATCCTGAAGGGTTTATCAGCGTATGTCCCGCAGAAGGTGCATTTATTATGTGAACAGCCCAGTGAAACCTGAAGCAGTATGCTGTATGCCTCGCTCGGAGGCCTTACACAATATCCCTCATAATGCATCCCTTCTCCTTCATTTACATAGTCAAACATGATGGAACTCCCTGTTGTTTTTAACCCCAAATATAAATTGCATATCAGGGGATGTCAATCCGGCTGGAAATGGCTAGCGTGCGACCTTTCTGAAATTGGGTGTAAATATATAGAACAGTATGATAAAGGCGCAGAGAAGGGCTCCGGCTATCATCAGAGAATCAGGGGTGCCGATATGTTCTGCAAGTGCCCCGAATGGTACTGCGCTCAGGGGCATTATGCCGAAGGTCATCATTGAAAGACTCACCATTCTACCCCTCATTTTGTCCGATGACTTGACCTGCATCATGGTGTTGTTGAGGGACATGAATATTGAGCTCATAAAGCCCACGATAAATATTCCGGGAAGGGCTGTATAATATGAACCGCATCTTGAAAAGAGAAAAAGTGCAAGACCCCATGCAAAACCATTTATTATAAGAAACATGCCCCTGTTTCTGATCTGTCTGATCGATGCCAGAAGCAGTGTTCCCAGGAGTGAGCCGACGCCCATTACTGCCTCCAGCCAGCCCAGACCCAGCGACCTGGCATTAAGGGCTTCCCTTGCCCATGCCGGAAGCAAGGTGACATATGGAAATCCGAAGACGGCCGGAACAAGCGTAAGGATTACAAGCCCCAGTATTATTGTATTTGATTTTGCGTATCTGAATCCTTCGGCTATATCTTCTGCAACACCCTTGTTGCTTTTACCGGTCGCCTCTTTACCTGTTTTCAGCAGATAGGTAAAAAAAAGCCCGATTAACTGTATTGCAACAATGAGGTAAAAAACACCTGCCGTCCCAATAAAGATGATCAAAAAACCCGCTAGAGACGGCCCTACAAGGCGTGTTGAGTTGTTTGCAGAATTATTGAGAGCTATGGCGCTCATGAGCTCTTCTTCAGGAACAATATCAGAAATAATGGATTGTCTGCTGGGCATGCTGGCAGCCATAACCGAACCATTTATAATACCGATCACAATGAGGTGCCAGTATTTGATGAGGCCGGCATAATCGAGGGTAGCCATTACGAGCAGTGTGATGCAGGAAATTATCTGGCTGATAATCATAAGATCACGTTTTGGAACCCTGTCGGCAAGGGCCCCTCCCAGAAGGGATATAAAGGTTATTGGAAGTGCAAATGCCATGGTTACAAATGTCAGGGCAAGAGGTGAATCATTTGTGAGTCTAAGTATCAGCCATGCCCTTGCAAGCTGCTGCATACCTACGGCCATAAATGAGGCGAAATTTGCAAGCAATAACCACCTGCAGTCAACATACTTTAAGGAGTTAAAGGCTTTGAATCTGTATATCATATTGTAACTTATGGTTTTTTTCGGGAATTATAGCTATGAATGATGATTTTCAGGATGAATCAGAATTCAAAATAGCTTCTCTACTATTACCGGGTTCCTTTCAGTAAAAAAAAGTTTAAAAAATAAATATGAATAATATGATAAATAGAATCCCGGTTTCAATATATTTCTATTATTCTTAATTCATCACTCATGTCTGAGAGCTATAATAGGGTCGACTGCCGCAGCCCGTGCGGCAGGATAAATCCCGAATATTATACCTATACCTATGCTTATGATAAAAGGCAGAATAATACTGACAGCGGTTATTACTGTGGGCATCTTTGTGAACAGGGTGATAAGGAGTGGTATAATTATTCCGATGCATAAACCTACAATCCCACCGATGGTAGAGAGCACAACCGTTTCAATAAGAAACTGTGTGATGATCTGTTTCTTTTTAGCTCCAATAGCTCGTCTTATGCCTATTTCACGGGTCCTTTCAGTAACAGAGGCCAGCATGATATTCATTATGCCTATACCTCCTACAAGCAGGCTTATTC
>CAZSZQ010000041.1:0-21722 GCA_964610475.1 uncultured Desulfatiglans sp. | reverse complement strand
TACTCCCTTGCCTATGGCAACCCATGCACGGTTCATATTGACCCTGTAGAGAAAAAACCCCTTAACCATTTTTACCCGGGGTCTTCAGTATTTTCTATTGCAGCGACTGGCTGTAACTTAAGGTGCCTTAACTGCCAGAACTGGGAGATCTCCCAGAAAAGGCCTGAAGATGTCACCCGTGGTGAACTCTTTCCTGATGATGTTGTATCCTCTGCAAAAAAAAATAATGTCCCGTCAATTGCATATACCTATTCCGAGGCAATTACCTATTATGAATATATGTTTGATACCGCAAAAAACGCAAAGGAAGCAGGTATAAAAAACATCCTTGTATCAAATGGCTATATTAATGATAAACCTCTATTGGAATTGGCCGGATTTATAGACGGGGCAAATATCAATCTCAAGTCCTTTGATAATAAACTGTACATGGTCTTAAACGGGGGTACCCTTGCCCCTGTCTTAAATACTCTTAAAAGGCTCAGGGAAAGCGGGGTCTGGTTTGAGATTACAACCCTGGTGGTGCCTACCTATATTGATGACCCTGATATGATAAAAAGGATGTGCGGGTGGATTCTTAAGGAGTTGGGGCCTGATTATCCCCTGCACTTTTCAAGGTTCTTTCCAAATTACAGGCTTAACAGACTCCCTCCAACCCCTGTTTCACAGCTTGAGGAGTTCAGGAACCTTGCAAGGAAAGAGGGGCTGCACTATGTTTATCTCGGAAATGTGCCTGCACATGAAGGAAACAACACATACTGCCATAACTGCTCTAAATTAGTAATTGAACGGACAGGGTATATAATCGGAAAAATGAATATGGAAAAGGGCAAATGCATCCACTGCGGCACGCTGATACCGGGGATGTGGGACTCATAACCTCAGAGCATAAGATCACGGTAATATACTGAAATTGTATGAGCCTGGCTTGGTTTTCTGAAGCCAGCGTTTGTTAAGGCCGGGCCTGGCAAAACTGATGTGTATCAGATCACCTGCATGTCCGGCCATCCTATCCTGCCATTCATTTATATGTTGAACAGGCAGCGGCATATCAATAAGTATCCCGTCAAAACCCTGATTTTCAAAGCTATTTATAATATCTTCTTCAGGAAGTTGAGGTTGCTGCCACCAGAAGACATGACGCTGCATAGGGCCTGTGAAACTGTATTTCATCCCGCTGGTAATAACTGTAAACATGATAGCACGGTTTCCAGTCTGGCTAAAAAGCAGTCGCTGGTCGCCATCCAGATAATGTGGCCGCTCTATACGTGAGGCCTGGAGAAGGTGCGGTATATCAGGCATTTGCACAGGCTCAAAAAAGACCAGTTCCACAGGTGTGTGCGGGTTTTCACCAGTGAAGACAGATAATACCCGGGTGATAAATTCAGGATCATTTGCAGTTGGAGGGATCAGCAGCTGGTAGGGATGCGTTACCCTGTGTGTCAGGGGCATAAGATCACCAAGTGTCCGGTTACGGTGCAGCCACACCTTGCAATATACAGACTCTCCATCCAGAACCGATTGTATGTCTTTCATTGTTTCCATCAGGTCATTATTCGAATACCTGAAGGCCAGATCCAAGTCCGGCATGGGATACAGGGCCATATCAAGCTGATCTCCGGCATATAGTATGGCATTGAGTATTTCATCCTCTTTAAAGGCAGGCGTTTTGCGAATGGTATAGGGAGGAAGAGGATTATAGACAAGCCCGAGTTTTTTGGCATTTCTCCGGAATTCGGTTCCCGGAAGAACCAATAAAGGAAAGACCTGAATATCATCCTGGATATTGAGGTCCAGAACAAACTGAACTGTCTTTTCAAATCCTGTCCGGTCATCGCCAGGGAGACCTGCAATCAGGTCTATTTCTGTAGTTATGCCTTTTTCCTTAAGTGCACGGACCCCCTTTATGAAGCGATCAAGATCTGTTTTACGATGCGTCAGGGCCAGGGCGCGGGGATTAATGCTCTGGAGTCCAATTTCAAACCAGGTAAATCCGGCATCTGCAAGAAGACCGGCCATCTCTTGATCCACTGCGTCTGCCCTGATCTCACTTATTAATGACAAACGGTGGTCTTTATTCAGAGAAACGATCCGTCTGAGAAGATCTTTGAGCCCTGGGCGGCTGTTAAGGGATGGATCAAGGAAATAGACCTCTTTTGCGTCATGCGAAAGCGCCCATTCAAGCCCTTGCATTACCCTGCTGTCATCCTTGAAACAGGGCCTGCTTCTGGATTTGCCGTAATAACAGTAGGCGCAGCCATAGGGGCAGCCGCGCATGGTCTCAAGAAGCATGAAGTTTTCGATCTCAGGTGAAAGCGGCACTGTTAAATAAGGGCTGGGGGATCTCATGAACCAGTCACCTGTATCCAGGCTTCCGGACTTGAGAGACCACAGTTCATCATCCTCAAGCAACCGGGTAAACAGGGCTTCCCCTTCACCATAAACAAGAAAATCAATAAAGGGATTATCTTTGAGCAATTGGTTGTCATCGGTTGCCTCAGGGCCCCCAACTACTATGCGAGGAGAATAATGTGCCTTTAATTCTTTAGCAAGATAAAGCACACGCGTTACATTCCACACATAGGCTGTAAACCCGACAATATCCGGACGTCTTTTAAGTATTGTTTCGAGCAGGACAGCATCTCCCATATGAGAGGCACTTATCTGAGGGAAGATATCTATGTGTATCCACGGTATACGGGAAGCAGACTGATAGAGACAGGCTGCGGCAAAAGGGATGTTACCTGTTTTATGCCCGAAGTTGAGTTGCGGTACCGGAAGCTGAATTAACATTACATGCGTCATTGAGAACTCACAAGAATATTATATGAAAGAACATAACACCAAAAGTATATACAGTAAAGGGGTCTGTCTTTCATTATTGACATAGTGAAAGCCTATTGAGTAATATTTCACAGTGATTGAGTAAAATACTGACAATAAATAAAATACAATTAATATAAATATGTTATTTGGGCTGTGAAGTTGGTCGGATGACCATGGAGAGCACGGAGTAAACATTATAATATGCAAGGAGAAGTTATCATGATCAAATCCATTGCACTCGCACACAGAAAAACAGGGATGACCAGAGAGGAATACAACAGATACTGGAAGGAGCAGCATGCGCCTCTGGCAGCAAGACTGATACCGGGCTTAAGAAGATATGTACAGAATCATTTTGTCGATGTTCCCGGAATCGAGCACCAGGGTGATGGCATTGTTGAGATGTGGTATGACAATGTTGATGCCTTTAAAAAGTCCATGGAATTCATACTCTCGGATGCCGGTAAAGAGCTTGTGGCAGATGGTGATAAATTTATCGAATTGAAACCCGGAGGGTTATGGATAGTTGAAGAGCATGTAATTCTTGATAACATCAAGTAATGATCTGTAGATCGATGCTGTGGGCTATGTTAAAATCAATACCATATATTCATTATAACCAAAATGACGGTTTCAGTAATCGTGTAACTTTATGTCAGATGCAACGACTATCTGTTATCAGGATGTCACGCGGACTCTTTATCCTGGCATAAGTTTGATATCAATTATTCATTTAAAAAGGGAATGTGATGTACTGTTATAAAATAAGAGTAAATATCCTGTGTGCTTTTCTGATTTTTATTATTGTACTCTTAAGCGGATGCAGGGAGCAGATCAGCACCCAGAGCAGATGGCTTGACAGGGTTATAGTAATTGATGCGAAGGATACAGACTGGATAGACTATCCTTATTATTATGATAAAAAGACAAGCAGTTCTATCGGCCTGTATAATGATGATAAAAATCTTTTTATTTACTTACAGACATCCGATAAGGACATCCAGCGCCGGATATTGGGTCAGGGTCTGTTTGTATGGTTTAATAAGACAGGAAAAAAGGACAAAGAACTTGCCTTGAATTTCCCCTCAGGAAGAAGATTTGGGAGATTTGAAGGCACTCCTCCTGATGCGGGTTCGGGTAAACCTAACCCTCCCCCTGATATGTCATCGGGCAGGGGAGTAACTGCGTTTCATGTACCTGATGAAAGTGATGCATCCTTCAGAGACAAGGTGCTGCAGGGGTCAAAAAAGGATGAAGAGCTGAGAATTCTAAGCTCAGAAAAAGATGAAGGATATAAATGTACTCTGGAAAGGGCTAAAGAGCTGGGCATTGAGGTAAGATATGCCGTTGATGACATGGGTATGTTTATTTATGAGTTGAAGATGCCTGTTGTTGAAACTGAGATTACGGCCTTTATTGCAGAGGCGTCAGAGACAAATAACCTGGGTATGGGTTTTTTAAGCGGTATGGCGAGAGAAATGCCGAACCTGGATTATATGGATATGGGGGATATAGACAGAGGCCCCAGGGATGACGGAGGCATTCAGGGAGACCGAACGCAGGGTGGTGGAATGGGAGGAGGTATGCCTGGTCGAGGAGGAATGAGAGGTGGACCCATGAACGGGGGAGAGATGGAAAAAGGAGGTAAAAATTTTGAAATATGGATCAATGTTACTCTTGCATCTAAACCAGCGGATTAAAATTTAGCCTGAAGCGGTTTAGACTGAAGTCCGTCAGGTTAATGGCCTTTCCTTTAGCCCTCAGCACAAACAGCTTCAGCCTGCTTTTCTCTCAGCCTATCCAGACCAGCCATTTTATCCTGCCATCTTCTCATGTCGCAGTCTCTAGCGAAGGCGGAGTTGCCTTCTTGTCGGGGCGTAGCATTAGCATATACCAAAGCTTTAGCGGCAGCGGACCTGTCCTGCCTTAGCTTTAGCGACGGAAGATGAGCTAAACCCTTTGCCTTTTTCAGGTCTATTAATTGTTGATAATTAAAATGTAACCAGCTATTATTCCAATGTTTTAAAACTAAAAAATTCTTTTGTTTAATATCGTTGATACTATCCGGCTCATCTTTCGGTACAATATTATATATGTAAATAGAGCCGGAACTGATGAAACGACTTTTATATATATCGTGCAATGGAGTTCAGGATGATCACACCAGACCAATTCCGCATAAATGAAGCATGGATAGAAGTCAGAGTCAATGAAGAGTTCTTGTTTATCCAGAATGAACCATACGATATCTATGTACTGATGGATGCCGCAAGCTGTTATGTATTGGGGTTTGTTTTATCACGTGTAGTTGATGACCCCCCCCTGGAAAAGGATGTAAAAGAACTCTTTCATACAGCATTTGAATCAAAAAATCAGTGGGCGGATTTTTTGATCTTAACCGGAGACTCTCCTGCTGATGCCATATTCAGGAAAGAAGCTGAGAAAAATGGATTGCATGTGAAAAATATAAATGAATCCGACCTGGAAATTACTCTGGGTCCTTTGAAAAAAACATTTGCATCAGATTTTTCGCGAGGTTCAGCATCTCCAGGTAATTGAGAGTGGCTGGCTAATTGATATGCTGATTATATCCCCATATCATCAATGGACTTTATGTTTTTGCGGCCATTATTGCTGTTGATTTTTATAATGACAGTTTTGCCATGAAAAAAAATGATAGTAATACTTCACGATGGAGGCTTCCAATGGATTGGATACTGGATTTTAGAAAAGACGGCATACTGGAAATCAGGGCATCAGGGATGTTTACAAACGGTGACTTAATCAAGATGGCTGAGCAGATAATCACCCATCCGCTGTACAAGCCAGGAATGAATGCGGTTGCAGACTTCAGGAATGTTACCAGTAACGGTATGAAGATAAGCGATCTTTTTTTATCCAGGGATATACATGCACAGTTTGATAACATTGCAGGCAAGGCAAAAATTGCGGTTATCCTCGAAGAAAAGGCCGGTTTTTTCCTGAGTCGCGCCTATGAGGCAATAGCCAGCATGTATATAAAGTCAAAGATAAAATCTTTTGAAGATTATGAGGAAGGGTTTAAATGGGTATTCAGTAATGAAGATTGAAAAAAGCCGGGTTGGATTTTAACCTGACATCTGTCTACTGGTCACTCTTACAATATTATAAATGAATCACCAAGATAATGACAATAATTGAAACAGACAGGCTTATCATCAGAAATTTTAAATCCGGCGACTGGCAGGCCCTGCATGGGATAATCTTAAAATATCAGGCATCAGGGATGGTGCAATATGATCACCCATGGCCTGCTTCGCAGGAAGAGATCAGAAAAATCGCAGAATACTTTTCAAACGGGGATAGCTTTCTGGCTGTTTGTCTTAAGGCCTCAAATCAACTGATAGGGTTTGTAAACCTTAACCCCGAAGAAACTGCCGGGTCGCATGATGCCAGCCTTGGTTATGTGTTTGATACGGATTTCCATGGCCTGGGTTATGCGACTGAAGCCTGTAAAGCTGTTTTAAGCCATGCATTCGTTCAATTGCATAAAGATCAAGCAGTCACCGGCACTGCGGCCATCAACAGCTATTCATGCCGCCTTCTTGAAAGATTGGGATTTCTGAAAACTGGAGAGGAAATAGTATCCTTCAATACAGATAAAAACGGGAAACCTGTCAAGTTCCTTGGATATCGATATGCTATTTCAAAGGATGAATGGGCGAAAAAAACCTCAACAACATGAAACGGATATGATATACCCTGTCGCTGATGCAGATTGTTATAAAAAACAAAACATACATTCAGGGGTACAGGAAAAAATGGTAACAATAAAGACCTTGGAACTTACAGATGAATCGGTTTATCCGGATGAACAGGCATTAAGATCAGTTCTTAGCAGGTCCTATAATGCTTATTGTAAACTGCTCGAACTGCTTAAAGATAATGGAATGGAGTATGAATGGAGATATTACAGGGACGGAAAGGCGTGGCTGTGCAAGGTTGTAAAAAAGAAAAGGACAATAGTCTGGATGTCTGCCTGGAAAGGTTTTATACAGGCTACAATATACTTTCCGGTAAAATATCTTAATGAAATCTATAGCCTGGATATAGGCGAAGATACAAAAAACAGGATAAGGGAAACAAAGAATACAGGTAAATCCAAACCCTGTATATTCAGGATTAACGGTGTTCAAATTTTAAAGGATTTTGAAAAGATAATTCAATTCAAGTGTAAAATAAAGTAAACTTTATATTGGCTAACTGAAAAACCGGGTAATATAGCCTTGAGGATATATACCGGAAAATCCGGTTGATCAATATCAAATGCAGACTGGTAACAGGACGCGGAGCGTCAGAGAAAACGTCCTTAATCAAGGCGGTTGAAGCTTTTTAATTTACCCGCCTTGCTTTTTTGTTCTACTTGCTGATTTAAGACTAGAAACTGTATACTTGAATATTATACCCGGATTTTGCAGCAGCCATATACTGCGGCGTGAAAAGTCTTGAAGAAATCAAAATTACCATATTCCTCTTTAACCGAAGGGAAGGTAGACTCTGCATTAATATTAAATATTTTCCCACGATATAAAAACAAATACCAGACTGGACGATTATCCTTCTTCTTTTTTATCAGCTGCGCAATAGATTCCATCCTTCTCGAATCCCGGCTGAAAGCATTTATTGCATGATATACATTTAGCGAGGGATCTTTCACCCTTCTGCCATCTGGCCGCAAGACCAGGTTCTCTGATTAATGGCCTTGACATAGTAATATAGTCGATAAAATCCTCTGCCACGGCCTTTTCGCAGATCTCATATGACCTGAAGCCCCCCACAACCATTACCGGGCACTTGACAACCGACTTGACCTTTCGTGCATAGGGCATGTTCCAGGCCTCTTTTTCAGGTCTGTTAATTTTCATACGCAGTGGCCCGGATTTTATCCCCGAGGCGCTGTTTCCTGATGAGACCTCTATTGCATCAATGCCTGCTTCAGAGAGTTTTTTTGCTATATAGATACCATCTTCTATTTCAAGGCCGCCCTTCATGTTATCTGCGCAGTTCATCTTTATCATTACCGGATAATCATTACCTGTTTTATCTCTAACTTTTTGGTAAACCTCCATGACAAACCTGCTCCGGTTTCCAATGTCTCCGCCATATTCATCTTTTCTGAGGTTAGTATGAGGCGACACGAACTGGTTGATAAGATAACCATGAGCTCCGTGAAGCTGTACAGCATCAAAGCCATACTCCCTTGCCCTGGCGGCCCCTTCCCCAAAGGCATCTATTATTTCATGTATTTCTTTTTTAGTCAGTTCTCTTGGTTCTGTTGAATAATGGGCTACTTTGACTGCCGAAGGGGCAACAGGTTCCAATCCGGAAATACCGGGTAACGCCTGTCCTCCGGCATGGACGATCTGGATCGCAATTTTACCGCCTGAATCATGAACAGCATTAACCATTTTTTCATATCCTTTATGAAAGGCATCTGTATGAATCCCCATCTTCCCGGGTAGCTGTTTGCCTTCCGGTCTTACAAAGGCATAACCTGAAACAATAAGCCCTATACCGCCTTTAACGAGTTCTCGGTACAGGTCAGTCAATTTTTGAGTAGGCCTTCCATCGGGTTCACACATCCCTTCCCATGTGGCAGACCTCACAAGCCTGTTCTTTATCTTTACCCCTTTAATACTTGTTTCCTCAAATACTGTTGACATATTACTACCCTAGCGTTTCATCCTTAAGAATGCATCTATAAAGTTATCAATATCACCATCCATAACCTTTTCAAGGTTGCCCACCTCTTCGCCTGTCCTGTGATCCTTTACCAGTCTGTATGGATTAAATACATAGGACCTTATCTGGCTCCCCCAGGCAATCTCCTTCTGGTTCTGATGCATCTCATACTTTTTTTTGTCGAGTTTGGCCTTTTCCAGGTCATAAAGCCTGGCCATTAAAACCCTCATCGCCATTTCCCTGTTTCTGTGCTGTGATTTTTCATTCTGGCACTGAACAACAATACCTGTAGGGATGTGTGTTATCCTGATGGCAGAACTGGTCTTGTTGACATGCTGCCCACCCGGACCGCTGGCCCTGAAGGCATCTATTCTCAGCTCCTTTTCATCTATACTTATATCTATTTCTGTGTCAACTTCCGGGAGTACCGAGACAGATGCGAAGGAGGTGTGTCTTCGTCCGGTAGCATCAAATGGAGATATCCTTACCATACGGTGAATACCATGTTCCGATTTCATATAACCGTATGCATAGGGGCCTGTTACCGAGAAGGTAACACTTTTTATCCCGGCCTCGTCACCATCCATGCAGTCTATTACCTCTGTATTATAACCTTTTGATTCGCACCACCTGAGATACATCCTGTAGAGCATCTCAACCCAATCCTGCGCCTCTGTACCTCCTGCGCCTGCGTTTATAGCGACAATGCTGTTTCTTTTATCATCAGGTTCTGAGAGAAGAGATTGCAATTCAAGATTCTTGATCCTGTTATCCAGTTTAGACAAGTCATTTGCTATCTCTGATAGTGCCTTCGCATCAGCCTCTTCAACAGCTATCTCTATAAGTATACTGATGTCATCAATCTCTTTTTTCAACTCCTCCCAACTGTCAATAGCAGTCTTAATATAAGACCTTTCCTGTGATATGCGTGCGGCTTCATCCTGGTTTTTTTCCCAGAAGTCAGCCCTTGTCATAATCGAATCAAGGCGCGCAAGTTCAAGTATTTTGGCATCAAGGTCAAAGATGGCCCCGTAGCCCGGTAAGAATTCCGGTAAGGGTGTTTACCTTTTCATTAAGTTCATTTTCCATAATTTTTACCTCCTGGTGGATGCATTCCAAATCAAATTTGAATAAACCTTTAAAGAAAATTATACTTTTCTTTTTTTTCGGGAAAAACGTAAATCAATAAAGATTTTTAACAGACAGAGAATTAAAACGCCTGATGCGAAAATATCGCCAAAACGGGAATAAAAAGAAAGCGATTCTTCTCCAATTGATATTCTACCGGTAATAGCTTCATCGGTGAAAAGACCACTGTGCATAGTTACCTGTCCGGCTGAATCGATTATTGCGCTTATGCCGGTATTTGCAGAGCGGATTAACGGCCTTCTGTTTTCTATAGCCCTGAATACAGAAATGTACAAATGCTGATGCGGGGCGCTCGTAAAACCAAACCATGCATCATTGGTAATGTTGATCAACAGCCTCGCGCCTTTTAAAACCTGTTCTCTGGCTATTTCCGGGAAAATAACTTCATAGCATATGAGAATACCTGAAGAGATATTTCCCAGTAATAATGGGTCAACTGAATCCCCCTTTGAAAAGTCTCCTGCAGCAGGGACCAGCCGTTGAACAAATGGAAGAAATTTATGTAAGGGTACATATTCTCCAAATGGCACAAGATGATTTTTATTATAGTGCCCCCTGATATCCCCTTCAGGAGAGATGTACCATGCACTGTTATAATACCTGACAGAATCCTTGTATCTTTTGTAGGCTGGGCTCCCGAATAAAAAATGAGCGCCGCTCTCCTTTGCCAGGGTGTAGAGGTCACTGGTCAGAGCTTCATTATCCTGAAAAAACAATGGAACCGCTGTTTCAGGCCATACGATGATATCAGGTTTTATATCAAGAATGCCCCGTGTGAGATTAATGTATTTTTCCATTGTCTCTTCCTGAAATGCCATGTCCCATTTGACAGTCTGATCTATATTACCCTGTATAATGGCAATATTTGCCCTGGGATTTATATCCGGTTGTGTACGGTACCCGGCAAGAAAGCTGCTCCCATATATAATAAATGAGCATATAAAGATTAACAGTAATATGGTTTCTGTAATAAAATATCTGTTTTTGATTATTTTTTTATGCTTAATGATCAATTGAAAAAGAAGTATATTAATTGCCACAATTACAAATGAAAGGCCATACACCCCGGTTGCAGATGCGATCTGGGCAATAGAAGTTCTATTATAAAGGGTATAACCAAGAAGTCCCCATGGAAACCCTGTAAATATGTATGTTCTGATGTATTCCAGAGAAATCCATATGCCTGCAAAAAAAAATATCTTTATGCTGCTATGCTTAAAATGAGATATCACCAGCGTAAAAATGCCCATGAAAAGAGAGAGATAGAGGCATAACAAAAGAAGGATAGTAATACTGAAAAAGATATTTAAGCCTCCATAGGTGCTTATTACATTGATTATCCAGTAGAGTAAAGAGGTATAGTGAGACAGTCCTGCTAAAAGGCCCAGTTTGAATGCAGTCATCCGTGATGTCTCTTCAATAGATATAAAAAGGGGTATAACTGATATCCAGATTAACCAATCGGTATCCAGGGGAGGGAAGGATGCCGTGATTAAGAGTCCAGACAATATTGCCAGCAAGATTTTTTTTCTCATATATTTATACCGGGTAAAAAAGATTTTTATTTAAGAACTAACAGGAATGGTGATGTGTCAGGACTCTTGAGCCCCTTTACTGTCCGTTGGCCGGCTGCAGCAGGTAATAAAGGCTTTATCTATCCTCCTTTCATCCGCTGATTTGATCGTTATTTTAAGGTCCTGATAGGTTATTTCTTCGCCTGTTTTGGGTATTTTGCCAATAATATAAATGATGAAACCTCCAACAGATTCATAGTCTCCTTCAGGCAGTTTTATATTAAAGTAGTCTTCAATCTCATAAGCAGCAAGCCGGGCATCCACAAGGATGGTATTGTCATCTATAACATTCATCAGGGGTTCTTCGTGGTCATGCTCGTCCATTATTTCACCGACAATCTCCTCGAGAATGTCTTCTATTGTTAGTATCCCGGCTGTACCTCCATACTCGTCGGTGACTACCGCCATATGATTTTTTCTGGTTTTAAAATCCCTGAGAAGGGCGCTGATTTTCTGGCTTTCCGGTACAAAAAAGGCCTTTCGAAGGATTTCAGGCGTGATTTTGGTTTCTGGTGAACTGCCGAATAATTTTAATAGATCCTTGGCATTAAGAATACCGATAATATCATCAATGCTGTCTCCATATATGGGTATCCTGGTATGGCCGCATTTTGTTATCAGATTGATCAGCTCATCAAGGGTTGAATCGATTGATGCGGAGGTTAAATCAGTGCGTGGAATCATTATTGAAGAAGCAGTTGTTTCCTTTAATTCCAGTACGCCATGAACCATTTCCGATTCTTCATCGGTGATTAGACCTTTTGCCTGTCCTTCGTCCATGAGATCATTTATCTCTTCCGTGAGATCAGTACCGTTTTGAAGGTGAGGCTTTTTTAAGACAGAAAAGATTTTATTGAAAAAACTTTGATTTGATTCTTCTTCCAATGGAACCTTTTTCTCCTAGAAATTTTAAAATTTTGTATTTGATTAAGTAGAATAATATGTTTTTTTAATTGGATTGACAATAAAAAACAAAAATATTATTCTCCTTCAAGATTTGGTGTTATGGGAAAACTTTAGGATTTGGATGCTCCCTGAAATTAAACATTTTTATTAATTTCATGGATATATCTTTAAGAGAAAGGCCATTAAGGCGGGCATAGCTCAGTTGGTAGAGTACAAGCTTCCCAAGCTTGGTGTCGCGGGTTCGAACCCCGTTGCCCGCTCCATGAAAGCCTTAAAAAGTCCTGAATCCCTTTTTGAGGTTATTGACCATGGTTAGCTAATGGTTGATCTTCTTCGAATTGTGGGCAAAGTGTTTAACGGTAAAATGCGGTAAATATCTTCTGCAGCCCTTACTGTTCGAGCTATAGTCTATAATTCTGAAGCGGGTCTTATTGCCCGCTTTTTTATTAGCCTGGATCAGTGGTGTTATATCAAAGGTAAATCTATCTTGTGCATAACTCTTGTATCCTGATTGTTTTTATGAGTCATTACTGGATGTATCACAGGGCTTTTGATAGATATTTTGCTTGGAGAATCTTTATTGGTAAATATTTCCTTGATACGGGACCGTGTATTTGCTCTTATAGAACCGGTGCTTCACGATATCGGCTACGAACTGGTTGAGGTTGAATATCTGTCTATGCAGGGGCGATGGATTTTAAGGCTGTACATAGACAGGGAAGGCGGCGTTACCATAAATAACTGTGTGGATGTCAGCAGAGAGCTCGGAGATATAATCGACGTAAAAGAAATCATTGATCATAAGTATGTGCTTGAGGTTTCTTCTCCTGGCCTCAATCGTCCTTTAAGAAGAGAAAAGGATTTTATCAAGGCCATAGGAAATAAAGTTAAACTTAAAATGAAACAGGATGTGAACGGACAAAAGAACTATACAGGTAGCCTGAGAGATTATAATAACCGGACTATCTTTCTGGAAGCCGATGGAAATATAATTGAGTTGCCTTTTGATAAAATTGAAAAATCAAATCTGGTATACGATTTCAATGACAGCAAGGCAGGTATAGTTAACAGTGCAAAAAATGGAGTAAATTAAAATGACTTCAGATTTATTAAAAGTTTTGGAGCAGGTAGGCCGTGAAAAGGGTGTTGAGAGAGATACTTTGATACAAACCCTTGAAGAGGCTGTAAAGGCAGCAGCGCGAAAAAAGCTTGGGCAGAACTACGACCTTGAAATAAACTTCAATGAAGAACTGGGTGAGATTGAGATATTCGAATTCAAGGAAGTCGTTGAAAAAGTAACAAATCCTGATCTTCAGATTTCTCTTGAAGAAGCACATGAAAATGATCCTGAGGCTGTTATCGGAGACAGTATTGGAATAAGAATGGAAACAGACGAACTCGGCCGTGTGGCAGCTCAATCAGCAAAACAGGTCATTATGCAGCGGTTGCGTGAAGCGGAAAGAAACGTTGTTTTTGATGACTTCAAGGACAGGCGCGGCGAGATTATAAATGGAATTGTTCAGAGGTTTGATAAAGGTGCAATTATTGTAAACCTCGGTAAGACAGAGGCCGAACTTCCTGTTAAGGAACAGATACCAAAAGAAGCCTATAAACAGGGTGACCGCATCAGGGCTTATATTCTCGAAGTAAAACAGTTCAGCCGCGGATCGCAGATAATATTGTCCCGAACCCATCCGAACTTTCTTTCCATGCTGTTTGAAAATGAGGTTCCTGAGATCGCTGAAGGCATTGTAAGTATAATACAGGTAGCCCGTGAACCCGGAAGCAGGGCAAAAATAGCAGTGACATCAAAGGATAGCGATGTAGATCCCGTTGGTGCATGTGTCGGAATGAAGGGATCAAGGGTTCAGGCAGTCGTACAGGAACTAAAGGGAGAAAAAATTGACATTGTTACCTGGGATTCGGATCCGGCTAAATTTATATGCAATGCACTTGCTCCTGCGGAGATAACAAGAGTTATTGTTGATGAAACTAATCATTCGATGGTTGTTGTTGTCCCTGATGATCAGCTTTCTCTCGCCATCGGGAGGAGGGGTCAGAATGTCCGGCTTGCATCAAAAATTTCAGGATGGAATCTGGATGTAACAAGTGAGTCTGAATATAATAAAGAATTAAAAGACTCATATAACTCACTATTGAGCCTTGAGGGTGTTGGCGAGGCTATTGCAACCGAACTGTATCAGGAAGGATACAGATCTATCGAGGATGTTGCTGCAGCCAATGTGGAGGAGCTTGCAAATATCAATGGATTAAACAAAAAAGATGCTATAGAGTTGATTGCAACAGCAAAAGAATACCTCAAAGAGAGTGATATTAAACGATCTGAACCGGGAATACAGGTTGATGATGGAAAAGAAAATGAAAATAGTCCTGATGGTAAATCATAAAGGACATGTTTCTGTAAGGACTTGTGTTTCCTGTAGAATAAAAATGGATAAAAAAGAGCTTATTCGATTTGTCCTGGAAAAAGATGACCTGGTTGTTATCGATGAATTCCAGCAAAAAAAGGCCGGGGCATATATCTTTGTAATAACATATCCTGCATGGAGAGGTTTATTAAGGGTAACAGGAAGGGTTTCGGGGGATTAAATGGCTAAAGTAAGGGTCTATGAATTGGCCAAAGAACTGAATATCGACAGTAAAGAACTGGTTGACAGATTGAAATCAGGCGGGATGCTGGTGAATAACCACATGAGTACCCTGGATGATAGTAACATTAAAAAGGCAAAAGAAATATTAAAAGGCAATGTGTCTGAAGTAATTGAAGAAAAACGTTTAAAAAGAAATGTTATCCGCAGGCGCAAAGTCGTTCAGGTCGAGGAGTCTGAACCAAAAAAAGAGACCCCGGAAGAAGCAAAAGCCCTCGCTGAGGAACCTGAAACTGTTCTCCCTTCTGAATCCGGACAGGCTGGCAGTAAACTTGAAAAAATCTCAACCCCTGCTGTAAAAGCTGTAAAAGAGCCTGTTAAATCTACGGACGAGACGGCAATAGCCGGTAATATACCGTATACTGAAACCGCGACCGCAGTCACTGAAGCAATTGAAAAAGATCAGGAGGTTTCGGGAACTGAAGATACTGTTAAGGAGGAGTTTCATTTAGAAACAGCTGATCAGACAGCGACAGGCATTACAGCCCCTAAGGGCAGTGAAAAGATAAGAGATCTGGAAATAACACCAGGTAAAAAACAAAAAAAGAAACATAAAGACAGACCTGCCAAAATAATTAAACTCCCGGAACAAGGCCTCTTAAAAGAGGAAACCTTTAAAGAGAAAGATAAAAAAGAGGGTGTCCAGGAGCCTGTCAAGGTTGCGAAAAGAAAAATTGAGGCATTAGAAGAGATTGATTTTGATTTATCTGTTCCGGAAGATGCTGAGGAGAAAAAATTCAAGAAAAAGAAAGATAGAAAGAAAGGTGAGCGACCTAAAAAGGATATTGATTCAGATGTCCGTATCAGGCACCGTAAACTTGAAGTATTCGAGAGAGCGGATCTTTATGAAGACAGGAGACCCAGGTTAAAAGACAGGAAGACAGGAAAAAAGGCTAAGGATGGGGTTAAAAAACTTAGACAGACCGAGATTACTACTCCAAAGGCAAGCAAGAGGCATCTCAAGGTTCCTGAAAACGTAACCGTTTCAGATCTTGCAAAGGCTATGGGCGTAAAGGGCGCTGAGTTGATCAAACTCCTGATAAAGATGGGGGTAATGGCAAACATAAATATGGAGATTGATTTTGAAACCGCCTCTCTTGCTGCAGACGATTTTGGATATGAGCTGGAACTTGATCAGTTTGAGATGGAGGTTAAACTTGATGAAATAATAAATAAACCTGAAGATCTTAAGCCCAGACCGCCTGTGGTGACCATTATGGGGCATGTCGACCATGGTAAGACTTCACTTCTCGACTATATACGCAATTCAAATATAATAGCCGGAGAATCGGGTGGGATTACACAGCATATAGGCGCTTATTATGTTGAAAGAGAGGGCGGTGATATCGTTTTTCTTGATACCCCCGGGCATGAAGCGTTTACGGCAATGAGGGCAAGGGGTGCCAAAGTAACAGATATAATTATACTTGTTGTAGCGGCAGACGACGGAGTAATGCCACAGACCAGAGAGGCTATCAGCCATGCAAGGGCTGCAAAGATTCCTATAATAGTGGCGATCAATAAAATTGACAAACCGGAGGCAAATCCGGATAAGGTTATCAGAGAACTTGCCGAACTGGATCTGACGCCTGAGGAATGGGGCGGAGAAACAATATTTGGCAGGATATCGGCAAAAACAGGACAGGGTGTTGATGAGCTGATGGAACTCATCCTTTTACAGGCAGAAATACTTGAACTGAAATCCAATCCCAATAGAGAGGCAAGAGGGACGATCATTGAAGCCCAGCTTGATAAGAGTAAAGGTTCTGTTGCAACAGTGCTTATCAAAGAAGGCACCTTGAGGCAGGGCGATCATTTTATTTGCGGAGAAAATTATGGCCGGGTAAGGGCTATGCTTAATAACCGCGGTAAAAGGCTGAAGGAGGCAACCCCGTCGGTACCTGTTGAAATATACGGAATTTCCGGTGTGCCAAAGGCAGGGGATGAATTTTATGCTGTCCCTGATGAAAAAACCGCACGGCAGATTGTTGAATACCGTCAGGCCAAACTGAAAGAAAAGGAGAGAGGAAAGAGCGATATAGTAAGCCTGGATGACCTGTATGATAAGATCAGGGAGGGAGCTATAAAAGAACTCAATATTATTATTAAAGCTGATGTCCAGGGCTCACTCGAGGCATTGACAGAATCTCTCCAGAAACTTGCCACGGAAGAGGTGAAAATCAGGGTAATTCATTCCTCTACCGGTGCGATTTCAGAATCGGATGTTATGCTTGCATCGGCATCAGAAGCGATAATTATCGGTTTCAGGGTAAGGACCAACGCGAGAGTGGTTCAGTTGGCTGAGAGAGAAAACATTGATATAAGGTATTATGATGTTATCTATGACCTTATTGAAGACATTAAGAAAGCAATGGCTGGCCTGCTCGAGCCCATATACAAGGAAAATATTATAGGTCATGTTGATATTAAACAGATATTTACTGTTCCCAAGATAGGTAGAATTGCTGGCTGTTATGTATCAGACGGACAGGTGGAAAGAAGTGCAATGATTCGTCTTTTAAGGGATAATATTGTAATTTTTAACGGGAAAATTGCTTCTCTCAGGCGTCTTCAGAATGACGTAAAGGAGGTTCAGGCGGGCTATGAATGCGGTATTGGTCTCGAATCATTTCAGGATATAAAACCGGGTGATGTTCTGGAGGTTTATAAAGTAGAGGAAATACGTGCGGAGCTGTAGAGTGTGGTTATAGGTGCAATGACAATAGAGCTTTTTATCCATGAAAATCAGTCTCTCAAAGGGAAGAGAAAGATTGTTAAAAGTATAATAGGAAAGGTAAAAAGCAGATTCAATGTGGCCATAGCCGAGGTGGAATATAATGATAAATGGCAAAGGATAGGGTTGGGTGTAAGTGCAGTTGGAAATGACAGGGGTTATATTGATTCTTCACTTGCAAATGTATTGTCTTTTATTGAGTACCTGTGCATTGCCGAGATAATTGACTCGAGGATTGAGATAATAAATCTGTAATCAGTCATATGCTGTTAAACAGCATATGTTATTTTATAAGAGAATATTAAAATGCTACCCGGAAAGAGAGCTATAAGGGTCGGCGAACAGATTTTAAAATTTATAGCCGAACTCCTGATGACCAAAATAAGAGACCCGAGAATACAGGGTGTCACACTTACGGGTATCAATCTCAGTAATGATCTGAAAAATGCCAGGGTGTTTTTCAGTATGATTGGTTCTGAATCTGAGGTGAAACAGGCGCTGACAGGTCTTAATAGTGCAAAAGGTTTTATAAAGAGGCAGTTGGGTTCCGGTCTCACACTCAGGTATATACCGGATATCATCTTTGATCATGACCCTACTCTTGAAACCGGAAACCGTCTCGAACAGTTGTTAAAAAAGATACAGGACGACGAGACAGTATTAAAAGAAGAATAAGTTTGGGAGTCAATTTTAAAGATGTATCTGCGGATGGGATTCTACTTGTAGATAAGGAGGAAGGCAAGACCTCTTTCGATGCGGTAAGGAAGGTAAGAAGAATCCTCAGAAGTAAGAAAACGGGTCATGCCGGAACGCTTGATCCTTTTGCGACCGGATTGCTTGTAATTCTCCTTGGGCAGGGGACAAAGCTGTCTCCCTATTTAATGGGAGGTAATAAAAAATACCTGGCTGAGATAAAGCTTGGTATCGAAACAGATACATGCGATCCAACCGGGTCTGTAATAAATGAAATGCCTGTCCCTGTTTTGGGAGTTGATAGAATAACCGAAGCAGTTTCTTGTTTTACAGGTGTCATTGAACAGGTTCCGCCTGCTTTTTCGGCTGTAAAGGTTAATGGGGAGCGGGCCTACAAACTTGCCCGGAAGGGTGTTGAGTTTAGTCTTAAAAAGAGAGTGGTGGAGATTTATTCAATTGATATTATTGATATCAGGCTGCCTCTGATAATACTTGAGGTAAGCTGCTCTGCCGGTACGTATATCAGAAGTCTGGCATCTGATATAGGAAGAAAACTCGGGACAGTAGCACATTTAAAAGCATTAAGGAGATTATCAAGCGGATTGTTTAAGGTGGATGACGCCCTGGCTTTTAAAGACCTTGATTCAATTTCCGTTGAAACCCTGTTGAATATGATGATTCCTCTGAATGAGTGTATCGATGATATGAAAACAGTTATTCTTGATAATCATCTGGCAGCGAGAATAAGAAACGGATACAGGCCATCCTGGAACGAGCTGACCGCCAATGCGGACATGTCAGATAAGTCTTATGGGCATGTCAAACTGATTAACGGATCGGGTCTTGTTGCAATAATGGAAATTGACAGGTCATCGGTCCGTGAGAATAACTGGTTGAGGAAGGTAAAGATATTTAATTGAAAATATAACTTATTATTTAGTGACTTTTTTTAGTTTTCCAATTTTGAAGGAGGGATGGAAAGTGGTACTAACTACAGAAGCAAAAAAAGAAATAATCGAAAAATTCAAACTGCATGGGAAGGATACTGGTTCACCCGAAGTGCAAATAGCTCTATTAAGCAACAGGATAAACTATTTAACAGATCATTTTCAAACTCATAAGAAGGATCATCATTCAAGAAGGGGTCTGTTGAAACTTGTCGGGCAGAGGAGAAAACTTCTTAATTATTTAAAAAAATCCGATTTATCAAGATACCAGCAGATCATCAGGGAACTTGGAATCAGGAAGTAGATCATAGGCCGTTTATACTAAAATACCGTTGTTACATCATGTGTAAGATACGGTGACAATGTCTATGATCATGAAAGGTATATAATATGATAAAAATGTCGACAATTGAGATTAATGGTAAAAGCTTGTCGATCGAGACCGGTCGCATTGCTAAGCAGGCTAGCGGTTCTGTTGTTGTCACCTTTGGTGATACTGTTGTACTGGTAACTGCGGTCACAACAGATGAAATCAGAGAAGGAATAGATTTTCTTCCTCTTTCGGTCGAATACCAGGAGATGTCCTATGCCGGGGGAAGATTTCCCGGCAATTATTTCAGAAGGGACATGGGAAGACCGAGTGAAAACGAAACTCTGACAGCAAGGTTAATTGACCGGCCATTGCGCCCCCTTTTCCCGAAGAATTATCACAACGAGATACAGGTTATAGCCAGTGTATTATCAACAGACAGGCAGAACGACGCAGATATGCTGGCCATACTCGGCGCTTCTTCGGCCCTTGAGGTATCGGATATACCATTTGATGGCCCGGTTGCCGCAGTACGTGTAGGCAGGATAAATGGTGAGTTTGTTATCAATCCGACCTTTGCCGAACTTGAAGAGAGTGATATTAACCTTATTGTTGCAGGCAACAGGACTGCGGTTGTAATGGTAGAAGGCGGCGGTAAGTTCGTATCAGAATCTGACATGATTGATGCCATATTTTTTGGTCACCGCTCCTTACGGCCTATGCTTGATATGCAGGTGGAATTGAGACAGGCGGCAGGCAAACCGAAAAGGGAGATATCTGCAGGTATAGAAAATGATGAACTGAAACAAAAGGTTGAGACGATTGCTGCACCTCTTCTGAATGATACTATACGTATTGCTGATAAACAGCTCAGGAACCAGAGCAGAAAAGATGTTATGAAAACACTTCTTGATGCCCTTGGTGAAGAATATGAGTCAAGAAAGGCAGAGATAGGTGGTATTTTCCACGACCTCGAAAGAAAACTGGTTCGTAAAATGATGATAGAGGAACATAAAAGAATAGACGGGCGTGCCTTCAACGAGGTAAGGCCTATTGAATGCCTTGTGGGTATATTACCGAGGGTTCATGGATCCGCCCTGTTTACAAGGGGAGAGACCCAGGCAATGGTTCTGACTACCATTGGAACAGAAAGGGATGAGCAGCGTATTGATTCTATCTATGGCGAGATATACAGAAACTTTATCCTTCATTATAATTTTCCCCCCTATTCTGTCGGAGAGGCCAAAAGGCTTGGCGCCCCCGGCAGGCGTGAAATAGGTCATGGCGCCCTGGCAAGAAGGGCCCTTATTCCAGTTCTTCCTCCAAAGGAAGAGTTCAGTTATGCGATCAGGGTTGTTTCCGAGATACTTGAATCCAACGGGTCTTCATCCATGGCAAGCGTATGCGGAGGTTCACTTTCTCTAATGGATGCAGGTGTGCCTATTAAGGAGGCAGTAGCAGGTGTTGCAATGGGTCTTGTTTCCGATGGCAATAATACGGTTGTACTTACAGATATTATTGGCGATGAAGATCACTATGGTGACATGGATTTTAAGGTTACCGGAACTAAGGGCGGTATTACTGCACTGCAGATGGATATCAAGATTGACGGCGTTACAAGAGAGGTCATGGAGAAGGCACTGGCACAGGCAAAAGAAGGCAGGCTTCATATCCTGAGCAGGATGAATGATGCAATCTCCAGATCCAGAAGCAAACTGTCAGAATATGCCCCTGTAATAGCCAAACTCAAGATCAAACCTGAGAAAATAAAGATACTCATAGGCCCCAGTGGAAAGATGATCAAGGAGATAAGCGCCAAGACCGAATCAACAATCAATGTTGATGATGATGGTAATGTAGTTGTAGCATCACCGGATGAGATACTGTCAAATGCCGCAATTGATATGATCAATGCTATTGTCCAGGAAGCAGAAGTCGGCAAACTGTATAATGGGAAAGTCAGAAAGATCATGGATTTCGGGGCTTTTGTGGAGATACTGCCCGGCACCGACGGACTTATCCATATTTCCCAGCTTGACAGGGAGAGGGTTAATAAAGTAACGGATATCCTGCAGGAGGGCGATGTTGTTCTTGTCAAGGTAATAGATATTGACAAAAAAACAGGAAAGATAGCTCTATCGCGTAAAGCGGCGCTTGATGAAAGTCTTTAGCATGTATCAAAAAACAGTATTA
>CAZSZQ010000040.1:13417-22515 GCA_964610475.1 uncultured Desulfatiglans sp. | reverse complement strand
CGATACCTGAACCTGGGATATCCGATCATGAGTGCACCAAAACACTGGTGCCTTTCAGGAAGTAAAAGCGCTTCTTTGAGAAGGGTACAGTTCGCAGCCGCAGTCATGAAAAAGCCAGCCCAGCAGGCGCCTAGACCAAGCGCAGCGGCAATAAGCTCAAGGTTTGCAAGCGCTATTATACAGTCATTCTGTGCAAGGCGGTTTTCCCTGTCACCATGCGTGATGATAAGAGCAGGGGCGTCCCTTAATATGACATCAACTCCTGCGGCATGGTCTGTAATCAGTTTGCCAAGGTGAGGGTTTGGATTTATACCGGGAACACCTTCATTCAAAACGGCGCTGAAAAAATCTATTACCATCCCGGAATATTTCTTTAATTCAGATTTATCAGTAACAACCAGCCAGCCCACACCCTGAGAATTACGTGCTGTCGGCGCATACCTCGCAATATCGATCAGCCTTGTTAATTTATCCTGTGATACGGGTTTATCCTTGTATGCCCTTATGGAACGTCTGCTTTTAAAAAAATATTCGCACTGTTCGCCGGTCATCCTGAATTCTTCTTCAAAAGTATCAAACCTGTGAATATCAAGGTTACGGTGAATGAGGGCGCCTGTCGGGCATACAGCAACGCAATGGCCGCACCTGATGCACATAGTCTCCACATCTTTTACAGTGTGGGGAGTGTTATCTTTAACATGTTCAAAGAGCCTTGACGGGCATACAGCAACACACAGGCCATCCTGATTGCATTTATTCTTATCTATTTCGATAAAGTCCATAAATCCATCCTTTTTAAAAGGTTACCTGTTATAATATTATGACAGGCATATATCTTTATGCCTTACTCTTCTGTCAATATCCCTCTCCTGACAAAATCCTCTGCCACATAACCCAGCCAAAGTTCATGCAGGGACTCACCAGCAGGTATTCCATCTTTATTCCATCCCTTGAATTTGTAGTATGTGTCAATCAGTTCTTTTTCGAGTTCAGGAAAACGTTTTTTCCAGTGGTCTTCAGGCGGTCTTTCATCCTTTCTTCTCATCCCCCGGCTTATATTTATTGCCCGGATAAGTGCCCTGTATCGTTTTCCGGCCAGGCGGAGTTTTTCCTCATCCATATCAAAACCTGCACCAGATGAAATAAATTTGGGGTAGTTGTGGATATGATATGGAGGTTTCAGAGGAAAAGAAGAAAGACCTGCGCACATGCCCAGGGCATCATCAATGTAGTGCATCGTTTCCTGCCGGTCCACAATCTCACAGCACATCCGGATGGTTGGGTAAAAAGGCATTGATTTTTCGCCCCTGGGTTCCCAGTCAAGGAAATACTGTTTGAATTTATTATCGGGGACCTGAATCCGGTCCTTCACAAACTCTTCACGCTTTTTTCTTTCAGTATAAGGCGCCTGGGGAAACTGCCCTTCTATCTGAGTGATATTTATCTTCTCGCCAGTGCAGTACATCAGATAATAAATGGGATTGAGCATAGAAAGCTTTAGGGGCAGCTGCTCATGTTTTTTTATGTTGTTATGCGCATATTCTTCCGCCCCCTTCCCAATGGCCCTGCCTGCCCAGTATGTACCGTTTGCAAGAATATCTCCAATCCCTTTTCTCCTTACAATATGTTCCAGAAGCCAGTAAAACCTTTCTTCGTTATTGGAAGGAAATCCGGGCATTTCCTGATCTGTCAGTATGCCCTCTTCATATAATTCGACGGCAAAGGCCATAACCTGAGGCGCGAAAAAACCGTCAATGCCGTATTCGGTGGCGCTCTGTGCTATGCCAAGACCGAACTCAAGATCTGATATCGCCGCCATTGTGTATGTGAGTTTTGAAAAACATTTCATCATATAGGTTGGAAGCCCTGGGACAGTGATTGTAGCACCGCATTTCATGGGGCAGTTATAGCAGCTTATCAGTCTCGTCTGCATTTTCTCCATGGTTTCGGTCCATTCACGCGAAATATCTTCATTCGAGAAGTCTTTTCTTATAAGCTCTGCTGTTTCAGATGTGCCTTTACCCTTTAAGTGGGTAGCATCGCGTATTTCCATTATGTCATTATTTATCCAGATATAAACCAGATCAGGTGATTTACCCATGAAGATAACCTTGTCATAACCGGCATATTTAAGCTCCGGGGCCCAGAACCCTCCCATCATGGAAAATGCCAGCAATCCTGTCTGTGGTGAAATTGTGGTAACTATAGTACGGTTACACCCTGTAGCTGATGTTCCGCAAAGCAGACCTGCGATGAATATGAGGAGGTTATCAGGAGAAAAGGGGGCGGTTTCAGGAGGAACTCTTTCCCAGATTATTTTGACGCTGGTGCCAAGTCCGCCAAGATAGAGCTCGGTGTCATTGGGATCTGTTTCCACCCTTTCGATATTGCCATTTGTCAGGTCAATTTCCAGAAGATAACCTGTTTCTGCGTATCTCATTTTATCTTCCTCTAGAATCAGTTTCCAGAAATTTACCGGAATTTATATTATTCTGCAATGAAAGAGTATTTATCGAATTAAATAAGACAATATTGGTTTAAAATCAACTATCTCATCATGAATTTACCCTTCCAGGTTTTGGATGCAGAAGCAGAAGGTTTTTTAAAAATGGGTTCTTAAAAATGTAAAAACCAGGTGATAATACTCGACTTTTTTGAGACAAAAATGTAAAAACTATTGCCCATGAATAACCATTTGGAAAGTGGTCCATCCATATTGATTTTTTTTATTCCATTATGGTATATGAGCCGGATATCATAGAAAACTAAAAGGAGACCATTAGTGAATTTAGCTACTATTCTTGAAAATTCTACCCGTTTTTTCCCTGATAAACCTGCGATTATAGAGGATGACAGGGTTTACACCTATAGTGATTTAAACAACTATGCCACCAGGCTCGCCTCAATTCTTGTGGAAAATGGAGTGATGCCGGGAGACTATGTAGGCTTTTGTGCGCCAAACAGCTATGACTGGGTGGCCTTGTATTTTGGGGCATTAAAATGCGGGGCTGTTGCAGTAACCTTCTCATACCGGTTAACAAAAAACGAATTTCACAAAATACTCTTTGATTGCAAACCAAGAGTACTTTTCACAACAGAGTCCAGACTCCCTGACCTTGAGTATGACACGCCAAAATACCGGCCTGACCTTGTTATCACAGAAAAAGGTGCAAACAGCTGTGTAAAACATGCAGAAAAAGGCAAACCAACTTTGGAGACAGTCGACAGGGAAAGGGATGATATAGCGGCCATACTTTATACAGGAGGTACAACCGGCACACCAAAGGGCGCCATGCTGTCACATGAAAATATTGTGTATCCCATAGCCAATGTTGCCCGTTATGAGAGAAGCAGTGAAAAAGATATTACCTTATGTTTTCTTCCCCTTAACCATGTGTTTGGTCAGATGCATGTTGTAAATTCCACTATTTACAGTTCCGGTGCGATAGTCATTCAGCCCTCATTTAATATGGAAACGGCACTTGATGCTATCAGCCGTCATAAAGTAACCAAGTTTTTTGCTGTTCCGACAGTATATATAAGGATGCTGGAGATCCCTGACCTCAAAGAGAAACTGAAGTCGGTTACATACTGTTTTTCTGCAGCAGCAAGCATGGCTGCAGAAGTCGTCAGGGAGTGGAAGGCAAGGACAGGATTGAATATTCATGAAAGTTACGGCTTGACGGAAAGCGCTTCTATTGTCACATTCAATCATTATCACAGACATGTGATCGGCTCGGTAGGCACTCCAGCTAATCTTATGGAAATACAGATAAGAGACAATTTAGGGAAAAAGCTTGAACAGGGTGAGATCGGCGAAATATGTTTACGTGGACTCAATATCTTTAAGGGCTACCTGAATAACCGCAAAGAAACTGCAAGGTCTTTCTGGTTTGACTGGTTCAGAACAGGGGACATCGGTTATATAGATAAGGAAGGATATCTTTTTATAGTAGACAGGCTTAAGGATATGATCATCACTGGCGGTGAAAATGTATACCCGCGTGAAATCGAGGAGGTTTTGTATACCCGGCCTGAGGTCAAAGAATGTACAGTAATAGGGCTGCCTGACAGGGAATATGGTGAAAGAGTAACCGCTGTCATAGTGTTAAATAATGGAAAAAGACTTGACCATGTTGCCCTTAAAGAATACCTCAAACAGAATCTTGCCGGATATAAGGTGCCAAAGGAATATATAACCGTTGATGAACTTCCAAAAAGTATTGCGGGGAAAATACTTAAAAGGGATCTAAAGGAAAAACTCAGTAACCGGGTGCTATAATGACCTTGACCTATTTTAAAAATATGTTTTCAGCTTCTGACAGGAGATGGTCTTTAAAGAATCCCCAAAAAGAACATTTCCTGTTCAGGATAAATACACTGTTTGTGCCCCGAAAAGCCGCACAAGGCTGTTTATTCAAAACGATCCGGTCTCACTAATGCCATATGAACCTTAATCATAAAAAATTATGAGCATTTACAATACAGTAACCAGAATTCCAAAGATATGTGCCATAATAAGTCTCCTGTAAAAAAATAAATCCACAAATTCAAAAATGGATTAACAGATATTTATATTTGGTGTATAATCCGCAAATAGGTTTATATTTAATCTGAAAAAAACCATAGAACGGTTTATAATGCTTCTGTTTATGAACCTGGATTTTGCGGTAGCCATTTACTGTGGTCTGAAAAATCCTGTATCTATTTCTGCTGCAACATCCGGGATTAACTCAATAATAAAATTGCGGTTATTAATTTATGTTTTTTTAATGGGAAACCGGAGAAGAGAAAATGGAAAATATTGACGTAAACCCTTTCAGCAGACAAAAACTTACCGAAGATATCCTGAATGAATGGCAGGATCTGCTAAATGAAACAGCCGTGATTCTTGGCGTTCCGGCAGGTCTGATAACCCGCCTTGATGGCAGAGAGATAGAGATCCTCCTTTCAAGTGAAACAGAGAGCAACCCTTATCCGGCAGATTATGTTTCACAATATCCCGATTCAGGCTGGTATTGTGAATATACGCTAAAAAGTAAAGGGCTTAATTTGATTCCAAACGCACTCCTTGATCCTCAATGGAAAGATAACCCTGCTGCAGTTAATCTGCATATGGTTTCCTATATGGGCGTGCCCATTGAGCGACCCGACGGCGGTCAGTTCGGGACAGTATGTTTTTTGGACAACAAGCAGAACTCACATAATGAGCTGCATATAAGGCTGGTCAATCAGATCAAAAAGATGATCGAATTGTCTCTTCGTATTGTTGTTGCCAAAGAGGAGATAGACCGCCGCGATCGTTTGATCAATGATTTAAGTAAGATTTATCCAATATGCAGTTATTGCAAAAAGGTCAGGGAGGATAGCGGCAACTGGGTTTCGGTTGAAAAATATGTGAGTGATCTCTCAGGCGCCAAACCATCCCATGGGGTCTGCCCTGTATGCTTTAAAAAACAGCTTAAGGAAATTGATGATATGACCCCAATTAAAAAGTAGTGTTCATCCAGGAATCAGTATTTTCGGATGAACACTACATTATTTTTATTTTTTTTCTTTTGGTTTTTTATTATTTTTGGCCACATATGTAGGCCGTCCGAACTTTTCCGGGTTTTCCGGTCTTACCGACGCCTCCGGGGTAATGCTCACATCAATAAAGATTAAGGGCTTGCCGACACGCTTTATGTCCAGCGGACAATGTTTTGTGTTTTTGGGTACAAAGATATAACAGGGGTAATTAATTTTCAGGATCTTGTCGCCGAGTGTAAACTCTATATCGGCATCAAAGTCTACAAAGTTCCTGCTCTCGCCAATCAGGTATATCCACTGATCAAATGGGTGTACATGGGTTGGGGAGCCCAGGACATCCGGTTCAGTGATACGGGCGAATCCCATTGCAAGCACAGAGTCCTTGATGTCTATGGGGCCCAGCCCGGTAATCATAGGCTCTTTAATAGTGTTGTGAATGGATTTCCAGGGTTTAAGTTCAACTACATTCGGCTCACGCAGGACGTTTTCAAGCTTGGGCATATTTGCCATAAAGTTCTCCTTTTTTAAGGTTTATGATGGCTTGTTTTTTTTAAAACTATAGGGGAGTTGAAGTTATGTGTCAATACCTCTTTAAATTTACTTTGATCTAGTCCAGCTTCCTTTAGCATGAAAATCGGGGATTGCCCCTTGATGATTTAAGGCCCAGTAGCTTTTTGCTCCCCCCCTTTGTTCAACTACTGCACACAAACCGATGTCAATAGCTGAAAAATCTGACAGTTTTTTTAGATTAATGGCTGTTTTCAGTCTCAGTTTTTCATCTGAAAGTACCTGAAGATCTAATAGGAGTTTATGGATAGACTCCTCCTGCCTCATTCCTTCACGGTATGCAGAAAATGCATATACATTCCAGTCCCCAGAAGGTGACATATTAAACTCCCAATAATCAGATCTGTCCGCTTGTCCAAGAAAGATTTCAAAGCATGTATGCTCCCAGAGGCTGTCTTTCCTTTGTGCCTTTGATGGATCAAATACAGGAAGAAATAAATCTTTAAGAGGTGCAGAGAGTTCAAAAACAACCTTCAAACAGGAGTTGTCCTTTGAAAGGATAACATCAATTCTGTAATTCTGCGATAAACTTTCAATGGAAAATGGCTGCAGCATTAGTTTTCGGGCTGATTCCTGCATAGTCATTTTATTGAGTTGAGATCCTCAGGCAGACGCCAGGATATTTAAAATTCTTTCAGATGCCTTTCCATCACCATAGGGGCTATACCCTTTAGCCATGGACCTGTAAAAGATATTATCATCAAGCAGCCTTTGAGCCGTCTGAATAATCAAGTTCTTATCAGAACCTGCAAGTATTGCCATACCCTCATTTACGGCTTCCGGGCGCTCGGTTGTCTCACGGGTAACCAGGACAGGTTTTCCAAGGGCCGGGGCCTCCTCCTGAATGCCTCCTGAATCGGTTATGGTAAAATCGCAACGATTCAGGAGCCAGCAAAAGGGCATATAAGGTATTGGAGGAATAAGAAAAAAATTTGGCAGACCCTTCAAAATTTCAGAAGCCGGTTTTTTTACATTGGGATTCATATGCACAGGGTAAATAAATGCCACCCGAGGATTTTGATGTGAGAGCTGTTTAAGAGCGGTCAAGATATTTCGGAAAGGCTCTCCAAAGCTCTCTCTCCTGTGTCCTGTAATAAGGACAAAACGGGTGTATTTATCCAGTACTGTTATCAGTTCAGGGACAGGGCATGATGATTCTTTTATCTTATCAGCTGTCCATAGCAGGGCATCGATAACTGTATTTCCCGTAACATATATTGTTGAGTCATCATAACCTTCTTTTAATAAATTCTTTCTTGCTGACTCGGTAGGTGCAAAGTGATAATCAGCAATGGATGATGTCATCTTTCTATTTATTTCTTCAGGAAATGGGCTCCATTTGTTTCCTGTTCTTAAACCGGCTTCGATATGCGCTATCTTTTTCCTGGCGTAAAACCCAGACAATGCCCCGGCCAGGGTAGTTGTTGTATCCCCCTGAACAACAATAATATCAGGATCCAATTCATTCATTATCTTTTCCATTTCAACGATTATTCTTGAGGTAATATAATATAGGGACTGGTTGGGCGCCATAATATCCAGATCCCGGTCAGGAATTATATTGAATGAATTGAGTACATCATCCAGCATGCTTCGGTGTTGAGCCGTTACAACCACAAAGGTTTCAAACTGATCTTTCCAGAGTTTTGCCATTTTAACAAGAGGGGCCAGCTTTACCGCCTCCGGTCTTGTTCCAAATACAAACATTACTTTTTTATTTTTCATAATATACCTTTATTTTCCAAATAGATAAACCGGTAACTGCCCTTACCGGTCATTTGATTCCCATTGATATTCCCGCAGTCTATTAGTGACAGCATTATGTGACTAAGTGAACAATGAACCCTGGCATTAGATTTATGCAAATCTAATGCCAGGAAGACAGTCATAACAATATGGAATTATACAGGATTTCAATGTGTTAAAAACTTTTAAATGTATTTTAGTATTTTTATACTACCTCTTACCAGACTGTATAACAATAAATCTTTTCAAGCTGCCGTTTTTCTATTTGATGTCTGACATGTTTCAGGGCAAGGGCTATGTAAAACTTTACCATATTTATATGGATAACATTACTGGTATTGGGTAAATATTTACATAGTAATATTGCCAATATTTATATGTAATTCTATATCTATTTGAAATTATTATAATATTGCGGGTAAAAAATAGTGGCATGCTTATTGCTAAAAATATTACTAAAGTAAATTTGTTTGTTTACCGAATAAAATTATAACAAAAGGTGATTATTATGGACAAACGTAACCCTATATTATTAATTGTTTTTATTCTCACTATTATCTGCTTTTCATTGAATACCCCCGGTGTTTTTGCAGAAAATATTATATATCCAGGCGATCCAAATTGGAGTCTGGTCACCCTGGGAGATGGAAAAGCTGAAATAACAGCTGAGAATCCCCGTTCAGGGAATGGTTCACTTGCCCTTAGTACCAACTCTTTGGATGACTGGGCTTTTTACTCCAGGTATGCCGGTGATAATAATACTGATTCATGGGGGAAGCTCTCTGATATTAATGACTTGTCTTTTGACTGGTACCGTGAAGATATTGGTATTACAAATGCGTATGGCAGCCCATGGCCCGCTCAAACTCCTGTAATCAGATTGTTAATCAGGGATGTGGACAGTAATTACGGCACCTTTTACAGTGAACTGGTTTGGGAGAAGTATTATACTGATCCCACCCCGACAAATAATAGTAAATGGGTTGAACAGAATATGCTCGGGGATAACCTCTGGAGACACATATTCGATGTCGGTTATACGGTAAATGATGTGGATCCCAATATATATGGATCAAATCTTGCTAATTTTACCGGTTATGGGCTGATGGCTAATACTATATCAAAATGGTCAACAGCGAATGATGTTGATCTTCCCTATAGCCTGGACGCAGTTGTATACGGATTAAGTGTTGGCGTTGGCAGTTACTGGCCGGCTGATTATAAGGGGTATGTTGATAATGTTGTGCTTTCCTTTA